>NZ_KV801108.1:0-77118 GCF_001810405.1 Staphylococcus sp. HMSC069D12 | reverse complement strand
AATTTTGGAAAATATTATTTCTGTCCCACTCCCTTAAGTCTATTGGTCTCTGTTTAATAAGGCATAATGTTTAATAATTGCCTCGTGTTGAGGATACATACTGTACAACTCATCTTGTGTGAATAATTCAAAATGATTAAAATCAAATGCTGGTTGGCACATACATCCAACCAAACTATAGCCTTCTCTGTCTGTTAAACTCGATGCAAAAATAGTACCTTTAGGCACTAAATACTGCAATACATCGCCATTTTCAATTGAAGCACCTAATTGTACTGATTGATAGTTCCCCTGAGGTGTAATCATATGAATGGTCAAAGATTCACCTGCATGATAATACCATACTTCATCCGCATCGATACGATGAAAATGAGAAATATCACCAGTATTTAACAAGAAGTATATACTACTGAATGGTGCACGTTGTGTCTCATTTATTGTTTCTCGAATTGTTTCTTTATAGTAGCCACCTTCTGAATGAGGTGTTAAATCAAGTTGTTTAATCCAATAATCTGCATTTTTCTTCATTATTTTAAATCCACATTATGGAAAACATTTTGAACATCTTCAAGGTCTTCGAGTGCATCAATTAATTTCTCAAATGTTGCTTGGTCATCCTCTGATAATTCAATATCAGTTTGAGGTAACATTTCAAACTCAGCCACTTTAAATTCTTCTACACCTGTTTGACGTAATGCATCTTGTACATGAGCAAATTGGTCTGGTTCAGCATAAACGATTGTAAGATCTCCATCTTCAATTACATCTCTAACATCAACATCTTGTTCCATTAATGCCTCTAAAATGTCATCAGCTGATTTACCTTCAATTCCGAAAGTAGCCGTGTGATCAAACATGTAAGCTACAGAACCTGATACACCCATATTTCCGCCATTTTTACCGAAAGCAGCTCTCACATCTGAAGCCGTACGGTTTACATTATTAGTTAATGCATCTATGATAAGCATTGAACCACTTGGTCCAAAGCCTTCGTAACGTAGGTGGTCATAATTTTCATCACCAGCACCTTTAGCTTTGTCAATTGCTCTATCAATAATATGATTAGGTACTGAATACGTCTTCGCTCTTTCAAGTACTAATCTTAATGCTTGGTTAGATTCAGGATCTGGTTCACCAGATTTGGCTGCTACATATATTTCTTTACCAAATTTCGCATATATTCTACTTGTATTTTTATCTTTTTGGGCCTTTTTCTCTTTAATATTATTCCATTTACGTCCCATAATGTCATCTCACTTTCATACTCAATAATCCTTATTATATAGCATTAATAAAGCATTGTCTAAAAAGGAAATAAACGCATTGTACGAAGTAAAAATAAGCATAAAAAAATACTGACAGAATGTCTTTGTCAGTATTCTCGTTCAACATATTAAATTAAATATCTAAGAATTCTTCAACATCATTGAATAAAGCATCGAATTTTTTAACATTCTTCTCATCCATATAGATAAAAATTTTTCTCTCATCTTCAGTTGATCGAACCTTACTTAGTCTTTCTTTTTCTATAAGTCGTCGAATTGAGACTAATAATTTAGTTCTACTTAACTCTAACTCACTAATTGCTATTTTTAGAAATTTTTGCATTAACATTTGATCTTTAGCAATATGTTCATAAGCAAGTTTGAGCAAAGCCAAATCATTTAATGTCAACTTATATTGTTTATCTATGTACTCTGACAATGCTTTATATTGTTTATAGAATTCTAGTAATTTATTTAATTTGTCATTATTCAATGATTTTTGCACCTCCAAATATAAGCAGACAACATAATTACTATTATCCTTTATATTTTTAGGTATGTCTTATAACTTTGTTTAGAAATTTTTGTCGAATTTACTAACAATGTTAAATATAGTTGCGCAAAACACAATTGAATAGATTTTATTTTTTTAAAATTTTAACGATGTACAACGCATTGTAATTAAGTTTAATTTGAAGAGGTGCATTATTAAAGTTATGTTCTATCATTTGAAATGTTGGATGGATTAAATAATCTAGTTTTCTTAAAAATCGTTTTGACCATTTATGTTTTTTTCTAATACGCTGAGAAATAAGATGATTAATATTACCGTTATAGTCATCGACGAGTTGAATTTGAACTAAATAGGTATCTTTTAATACATCATCTGTAAAATCAATAAATATATATGTCTGATCATAATTGACTTGCAATGATTCACTTTCTAAAACACGCCAATCGTAAATTAAAACAGTATATTGGTCTTCATCGTCAATTAAGATGTAATTTTCATTAAATAATTTGGGTTTCATACTAATTTCAATGAGTTGCTCTAAAATCGTTCCTAATATCGACTTAAACCCGTTTTCATCGAATATGTGAAGTGCATTAAACAGATTACCACTATGCTTGAAGTTAAAGCCAATTCCGTTAAAATATGACGCTGTTCTCACAAATGTCTCAATTAATAAAGGTGCACTATTATTCAAATCATTATATTTACTATTTAAAAATTTGTGGTTTTCAAAATTTAAAAATATTATTTTCTGATCTTCTAGATCAAATTGCTTTAATATTTGTCTAATATTTTGGTATTGTAATATATTTTTCACCAGTAAATGTTCATTCTGTTCAATTAAGTAAGGCATTTTTAGTTGTGCATTATCAATATATAAAAATTCAAAATTAATGCGTTTGATTTGTGATTCTAATGTTTTAAACAATACAGGGTCGTTTAGTAGCTTACTTATTTCTAACCCAAATGAAAATTGTTGCGTTTTATGCTGTATTTTTAAAATAATTCGATAAATGGATTTCAAATTTACTTCATCTAAATCAAAAACAAGACCTAATTTATGATTACCACTCGTAGGAAGTTGATGTTCTCTGAAGTAGTTTGCTATATCCTCAAAATTAGACTCTAAAAAATCCGTTAACGTTAAATCTTCCAGTCTAAATACTACATTTAATTCATTAATAATGATGTATTCAAACAATCGTTGTCTCTCATACTTTGTCATTTGATTTTTAATATCACGCATATCTACATTTAGATAAAACTTCAATGTTGAGTGTTCGTAATACAAAGGTCGTGCAAAATCTTGAAAAAATAATAATCTTATTTCTTCTATAGTATTAATTTGAATCACTAAATAATACGGATTCACAGTAGAACCAATTGTTGAATCTGCGTAGATTATATGTTCATCGTGTTGGTTATAATATTGTTGTTTAATCTTGATTAATTGATTAATGTAGTCAATATTTCCTTCGATTATATTTTCATAATCCATATCAATAAATTTTTCATATCTATCACAGTATCGGTACTCGTTGGGAGTCATGCCAACATAATTTTTAAACGTTTTAGAATAACTTGAAGCATTGCTAAATCCTACTTTTTCGCTTATTAAACTTATCGTGTATTCCGTTGTTAATAGCCATTCAAATGAATTTGCAATTTTTAAAGTATCTACATATGTCTTGAAACCCATATTTAGCAATTGATTAAACTGTGCCGAAAGATTAGATTTAGAAGTAAATAACTTTGATGCTATACCCATTAGCGTTAATTTCTTAGTAATATTTTGATTAATATATTCTAATATTTCGCTTAATTCACCGTAAAAAGAGAAGTTATATTGATGATTTGTGATTGATTTCTCAATGGCGCCTTCTTTCCCAATAATATCAACAACAGAAGTAATATATGTAGTATCTTCAGAAACTGAGTCTGCGTTTAAATGGTTTAGGACAAGTTGCAATAATGCGCGTTTAATGGAGTTAATGGACTTAACTAGATTAGTTGAGTATTTATAATTGAAGAAATCAAAATGGCGATCTCTAAACCAATCACTAGCGATATAAAGCATGATGGTTTTTTTATTTTTTAGAATTGAAAAAATATCTGTATTATTAATAACGTAAATGTCATTTTCGACGTTAACGGTTTTAGTAAAGTGCTGAAGTTTAAGTTGACCTTCTATCGGAAACAACAGAATAATACCGTCTTGGCAACGTGTCATTTTGTATTCATTCTTAGTCAATATATGAATATTGGTATTAGACATTGATTAACCTCTTTCTAATTCATGATAGTCTTTCTAAATGTTGTACTAATTTTCTTTTTGTTTCTTAGCACTATCATAGTGATTAAATGTAAATTTACCACAACATGATAAACAAATCAAAAATACAATTTTTTATAAATTAATTTCTTGTTATTATTAACTTAAGTTATGAATTTGTTAAAAAAATGTCCCGTTATTGCTTCAAATTCAATCATGTATATAGTAATACGATCAATCATACAATTACTAAACAAAATAAAATCATTGAATGCAACACGTAGACATCTCAAATGTATAGTTTCTCATTATGTTCTTTCTTATTTAATTTTTAAAGCGATTTGCAAGTCTTAATACATCTTTTATAATATTCAACAAATTAATAAATAGATTAAAACCCATTTCACGTGGTGAAAAATTCCCTCGCTTCATACGATTGAAATCATACAATGTATATAATAGAAAAAGTATTAAACCTACAACCGTAATGGCAGTGTGATATATAGGATTATGAATGAACATTCCAATCAATCCGGCAATAATTAATGCAATTAATGTTACAAATAAATATTTACCAATACTAGAAGCATCATTAATAATGAAAAAACCTAAAATACCGAAAACTATAAATGCGCCAATTGCTAATAAGACATTTTTATAGAAGACCTCTGGTCCTAAATTTTGCATATAAGTTGTAAAAGTAGCGTATGATAAAAGACCTACAATAATGGCATAAATATGCGAAATAACCAAACCATACTTACGCGCACGTTGAATAAATAATGTTGCCAAAATAAGTACTAATAATGCTATAGATAAAGGACGTCTCCATTCCATAGGTAAGTATTGTCCGAAGTAACATCCAATTCCAAATATAATCCAATAATACATAAAAAATAGCCATACCTTGGCATAATCACGCGTCCTATCTTTGTCTCGATGTTTTGTCTTCATGTGATGTGTGTTGTTATACGACTGAGACATACAATGAATCTCTCCTTTTCAGATATCACTTTTTCAACATGATTGTATCGCATTCTAACTACTTTTCAAAAAAATAAACCATTAACGAATGATATGTTTTCTACAATTACATTTACATTAGTTATTAATACTAGACCTCAAAATATGAACTACAATTAAATTTAACACAACCTTAAAACCTATTGTTAATCCATTTGGAGCTTAAATTTTTCACTCAACTCATCTTTATTTCTAATAGAAATATTACAAATCACTTAATTTTTTTACTAGAATGTGCAGTCAAATATTTAATGAACGCTATCATATCAACAGATTAGACGCTTTTACATAATAAGAGACAAATATTAACAATATTACAAGATAATAACAATGCCCAAATTGTGTGTTTTTTTTGATAGTATGAATACGTGATATATGTAAATGAATATATAAGATAAATTAATAGTTTAGGAATTTATTAATTATAAATAAAATCAATTTTCTCAAGGAGGACATTTAGTTGAAAAAGTTAGCAGTCGCAGCTTCTGTCGCAACCGGAGCAGTTGCAGTACTATCTAATCACAATGCTGAAGCATCAACTCAACATACTGTAAAATCCGGCGAGTCGCTTTGGAGCATCGCTAGTAAATATAATACATCTGTAGATAGTATTAAGAAGAGCAACAATCTTTCAAACAATATGATTTTCCCTGGTCAAGTTATTACTATTGGGGGCAGCAGTAATAACTCTAACAATGCCAGTTCAAATGCAACAACTTCTTCATCAACATATACTGTAAAAGCTGGCGATTCTTTATATGCAATTGCTAGTAAAAATGGTGTAACTGTCAATGCATTAATGAAAGCCAATAATTTATCAGGTTACTTAATTACACCAAATCAAAAATTAAAAATACCTAATGGTTCAACTACAACACCTAGTAAAACAAATCCTAGTACAAACAATAATATTGGCGGAAGTGGCGGTTATTCTAGTCCAACATTTAGTCACCAAAACCTATATACTGCTGGTCAATGTACATGGTACGTATTCGACCGACGTGCTCAAGCTGGTAAACCAATTAGTACTTATTGGTCAGATGCAAAATATTGGGCAGGTAATGCAGCAGCAGATGGTTATACAGTAGATCATAACGCAACTGTAGGTTCAATCATGCAAACAACTACTGGCTACTATGGACACGTAGCTTATGTTGAACGTGTTAATGCTGATGGTAGTATCTTAATTTCAGAAATGAATTATGCTAACGGACCATATAACACTAATACTAGAACAATTCCTGCATCTGTAGTTTCAAGCTACAACTTCATTCACTAAGAAATTAAATATAGAGTATAAGAGCAGCTAATTAAGTTTAATTGGATTGCTCTTTTTTTGGCACTAAAATAATGTAATTTAATAAATCATCCCACTGTTTCAACTTGAATTCAAAAGATGATTTAAATTCTATTATGTCTTACTTCATATCTAACAAAGAAGGGCTAGCGACAATGTATCGCTAGCCCTTCTTTAATATATTATAAGAAAATGTTCATAACCCAGAATATCAATGCTGCTAAAATAGCAGAGATTGGTAATGTAATAACCCATGTAATTATCATACGTTGTGCAGTGTTCCATTTAACACCTTTAGCTCTGTTAGAAGCACCTACACCAAGAATTGATGATGATACAACGTGTGTAGTAGATAATGGGAAGTGTAATGATGAAGCTACAAATATTGTTAATGCTGATGATAAGTCAGCAGCAGCACCATTTGCTGGGCGAATTTTCATAATGTTTCCGCCCACTGTTTTAATAATTTTCCATCCACCAACTGCAGTACCTAGACCCATTGCAGTTGCACAGGCAACTTTTACCCATAATACCGGCTCAACGTTTGTTGGATCTTGAATATTAGCAACGATTAAAGCTAATGTAATGATACCCATTGATTTTTGTGCATCGTTCGTACCATGTGAGAACGATTGCAGTGCTGCTGTAAATACTTGGAAGAATCGGAAATTACGATTCGCTCGAGTAAGGTTAGCATTTTTAAAGACAATTTTAACAGTCGTGTACATAATGAATCCGACACAAAATGCAATAATTGGTGAAATGATTAAAACAATAATAATCTTAGTAAAACCTTGATAGTGAAGTACACCAAATCCTTGTGCTGCAATCGCTGCACCAGCGATTGAACCTATTAATGCGTGAGATGATGAACTTGGAATACCATAAAACCATGTTAATAAATTCCAAATGATTGCTGCTAAAATAGCGGCTAATACAACTACTAACCCATTATGTAATTTAAATGGATCAACAATATCTTTTGTGATTGTACCGGCAACACCAGTAAATGTTAAAGCACCAATAAAGTTCATAATTGCCGCTAAAAATATTGCAGTTCTAGGCGTCAATGCACGAGTCGATACTGCTGTAGCAATCGCGTTGGCTGTATCATGGAATCCATTGATAAAGTCAAAGATTAAAGAAAATATAACGATAGCTATAGTGATAATTAATACATATTCCATAAATTAAAACTCCCTTAGCTATTTTTCATAATAATCGTTTCGAAATTATTTGCTACAACTTGACATTTATCTGCTATTTCTTCCATGCTTTCATAAATATCTTTTATTTTAATTAGTGTGATTGGATCTGTTTCACTGTTAAAAATATGTTTAATAGATTGACGTAAAATGCCATCACAATTTGTTTCAAATTCTTTAATATTAATAGAATGAATGCGCATGTGAGATAATTTCTTCTCAACTAATAAACCAACAGCTAATTTCATTTCCGCTACTGCTTTTTGGATATTTTCTACGAATTCTGCCATGTATTCATCTGTATATTCAATTGAATACATTTCAAACATTGCTGAAGTTTCTTCCATTGCGTCAAGAACGTCATCAATTGCATTACATAAAGATAGAATGTCTTCACGTTCAATTGGCGTAATAAATGTTTGATTTAAATCCGTAATAACTTGATGCATTAATTCGTCACCATGTGACTCATATGTCTTGATATTGTCAGAATAAGCTTTTAAATCTAGGTGCGTATTGAAATCCATTTTCCCGAATTCAACTGCAGCACGGTCCAAATTAAATACCATTTCCTCTAATTGAACCATGAACTTATCCTTTTTCTTAGTAAACATTATAAAGCCTCCATTATAGCGATCGTTTCCAATCACATTTGTAAATTTTTATTATTGTAAGACAACTTTAGATAAAGAATACATTTACAATAAGAACATTCAAAGAGTCTATTTTCTGACTATTTGTAAATTTTATGTAAATATAATGTTTTACTGTTATTCACGTAATACTCCATTACTGAATTTGTCCCTATTTGAAAATATCACAAAATTTACATAACCACAATTACATTTACAAATTCTTTACAAATACGAAATATTAGATAAATATTGGCTTAAATTGAGTGATTAATCGTTCTTTTAGAGTGATTATAGGCGATAACTGCAAAAATACTATAAATGATTGTATAAATACCCATTACAACGAAAATAGGAACTTTATTATCAAAACCTATAACCTTCATAAAGACCACTGCCGCAAAGTAAGAATGTAGTAAGGCAATAATCAGTGGTATACCAAAATTAAATGCCACTTTGAGTTTTAACCCTTTTGCCATGTCTTTTTGAATAAAACCTAATTTACGTAATACAGAATAACTTTCTAACTCATCTTCTGTTTCATCAATTTGTTTAATGTAAATAATACACCCTGTAGCGATTAAAAATGCAATTCCTAAAAATGATGTTACGAATAACAATATTCCAGTCAAACTTGATACTTCGCTCACCACTTCACTACGCGTTTGAACATTACCATCAAGATCCTTTGTTATACTCTCAAGTTTTGGTATATCTCTGTTATGTTTTAAATCAAAACCATATTGTGAAACGATATATTTATTTTTCGCATGTGCTTTCAAATAGTTATAATCTGTATCATTTAAAACTAAAGTAGGACCTCCTAAGTCAATACTCTGTTTAAAATAAATTTTATCCATCACTTTATTCAATTTAATATTTACATGATGCTTTTTAGTTCCTATAGAAGCCGTACCATGGGGTGTATGATTCGATAAATCATGAATTAACCCTTCAGGCATAATTAAATTAGCCTCACCCTTCTCTATAGAAATATTAGGGAAATATTTTTCACTCGTTACAGTAATCGAGTATGGTTGCACCTGATTTTTATCAAATAAATGATCTTTGTATAGTTGAGAATAAACAACTTGTTTAAAGTCGTAATGGTAAGGAATATGATGCCGATTTAATTCAAAACCTAATTCATTAGCTAATTTCTCTTCTTTCAATGTAACTTCATGAGGAGATTCTAATAGAACTTCATTTGTCAAAGAGCCCCTACTAATCGCAGCGAAACACAATACAGATACAGTTATTGCTGAAATGATTGCCATTACAGTTAATGAAAATGCATTTTTTCTAATTCGAAACATGAGTGATGATGTAAAAATAACATCATTTACAGAAACATTACCACCTTTAAGGTATCTAATCGTCTTTAAAATGAGAGAAATCGTACTTCGAAAGAAAAAGTAAGTTCCTAAAACAGTAAGAATTAGAATAACAAACGGTAGTATCACATCATCTACAATCTCGACAAAACGTGTCGATAAATAATAACCTGTTAATATCAATACAATACCTAAAACACCTAATATAACTTCTCCTAATGTAAGTGTGATGTGACTCTCTTCTTTACTGTCTTGAGAGGCAATTAAACTTTTAATTGAAGATTTACTTAAATAAATAGACGCTTGAATAATGATAAGTATATAAGCAATGACAAGTATAAATAAAGTTTGCGCAATCGCTTGAAAACTAAAAATGATTGATACAGAAGTATGTATACCTAATAATTTTAAAACAATCATTAATAGCATTTTTGATCCTAAAATACCGATAATCATACCTAATATCGCGGTTATAATAAAAATAAATAATTGTTCAAACATTAGCATATAAATAATACTCTTTTTACCTAAACCAATCGTTTGCAATAATCCGAATTCATAGCTACGTCGTTTAATAAACAACATATTCGTATACATAATAAATACAACAATAATGATAAATAAAAAATAACTTCCCACTTGTGTTCCTTGTTGTATCATTGACAACGATTGATGCACATTTAAATGGTGCACATACTTAATTGTTATAAAACTAAAAAACAACACGATACTTAATACAAGTGAAAAGATATAAATCGCGTAATGAATTATATTCTGTTGAAAGTTCTTCCATATAATTTGACTAAAACTCATACATCATGCCACCTAATATACTTTGCGCACGTAAGATCTCCTTGTGAAAGACATTTTTATCATCTTCACCTTGATAAATTTCAGTAAATACCTGCCCGTCTTTTAACATAATCACACGCTCTGAGAAGCTTGCTGCCAAAGGATCATGCGTTACCATTACTATCGTTGCGTTATAAAGTTCATTGATTTTTTGAAAACGTTGTAATAAATCGCGAGTATTTTTAGAATCAAGTGCCCCTGTTGGCTCATCCGCGAAAATAATCTTAGGATACGTAATAAATGCACGCGCTGCGGATGTTCTTTGTCGCTGTCCACCAGAAATGTCTGATGGATATTTATCACTAATTTCAAAAATATTTAAAGCCTGTGTAATACGTTGATAGCGTTCATTCATTTCTTTTTTATCTAACTTTTGTACTGATAAAGGTAACATGATGTTTTCTTTAACTGTTAACGTATGTAATAAATTATATTCTTGAAAAATAAAACCAATATCTTTTTTTCTAATTTCAGACAACGCTTTATTAGATAATTTCTCTAATTGTTGACCATCTAAAATAATAGAACCATGTGTTAAATAGTCAATTGAACTTAACACGTTTAATAACGTTGTCTTGCCTGATCCCGATGGCCCCATGATAGCTACAAACTCTCCCGCTTCAATTGACAGATCTATATCTTTTAAAACTTCTTGTTCAGTTTGTTTATTTCCATAAGTTTTGGCAATTTGCTTTGCCTGTAATATTGCCACGGTTTTCTTCACCTCGCCATTCATTTTATCTACATGTGCGTTTACTTTAGAAATATCGCACTACTTTAATCAGTTTAATTATAAAAGTTATCGCTTTTGATGAAATGAAGATGGAGTAACAAATCTAAGTTTTAAGGTAACATTGTTGTCACTTGGGTCATACGGGCCATCAATTCATTCTGTTTTGGAAAAGTTAATACAAAAGTAGTCCCCTGTCCCACTGTAGATTCTACTTGAACATTAATACCTAATTGATCTTTTACACTGTTAACCAGATATAGCCCTATTCCTGAAGAAGTTGTCTCATTACGATTCGCAGTCGAAGTGAAACCACGCTCAAATATACGTGGTAAATCCTTGTGACTGATACCTCTACCAAAATCTTTAATTTCTAATGCTACATGACCATCATTTGTATAAGAATGAATAATAATATCTTGTCCTTGAGAATATTTTAATGAGTTAGATAAAATTTGGCGAATCATCATGCGACACCACTTCACATCCGTGTATACATCTAAGTTTGTTTCTAAATCCAAATCATATCCTATACCTTTGGCTTGGCTAATGTGACGTGTTAATTGGATCTCATCAATCACAAGACGCTTCAGTGATGTCTCTTCAAAATACATGTCTCTATTTTTAGACTCTAAACGCGTTAAATAAAGTTGCTTATCTAACAACTCATTAATACGTGCCCATTCATACAATAATGACTTTTTACGTGTCCCCTCTTCTTCTTGATCGATTAACAACTTCATCGCTGTCACAGGTGTTTTAATATCATGAACAAATTCTGTTAGAGATTGTTCTGTCGATTGTATGTGTAATTGTTGTTCAACAACACGTTCCTTTTGACTCGTTAATTTGCGATAAAGATAATTAACAACTTCCTTTTGAAACGGATCTTCCGCTAAATCTTTATGCTTAATTTCTTCAATTTCTTTATTATTATATAAATGTTGATATAGCTTTACTTCTTTTAAAAAAGTAAAAATTAAAAACATCGCTGTAAGACCGAGATTTAAAGTTACTATAAATCCTATACTCTCAATGGAAATATCATAATCAATGTAAGCCATACCTAATAAAATCAGATGTAGAAACACAATCCAAAAAATCCAGTTACTTCGCGTTTTGAGGAATAACCAAAACCACTTCAAGTTACTCATGTGCCATGTAACCTTTACCTACTTTAGTTTCGATCTGTGTATCCATACCGATATCAGATAATTTTTTACGCAAACGGTTAACGTTAACAGTTAACGTATTATCACTTACAAACGCTTCATCATCCCATAGCGCAGTAATTAAGGTATCTCTAGTAACAATTTGATTTTGCTTTTGAATTAACATTTCTAAAATAATCATTTCAGTCTTCGATAAATAGATAACTGAATCACCTTTTTGAATACTATCTTTTGATAAATCCACAAGTGCATCTTGCCAATTCAATGTTCTCTTTTCTTCTGCTCCAAATTCATAAACACGTCGATAAATGGCTTGCAATTTAGCTATTAAGACGTTAGTATGAAATGGTTTTTGCATATAATCATCGGCTCCCAATTCCATGCTCATGACTTGGTCCATCGGATTATCACGTGATGATAAGAATAAGATGGGGACATTAGATACTTGTCTAATCTTTCTGCACCAATAAAACCCATCGTATTTAGGTAATTGAACATCCATAATAACAATCTCAGGATTTGTTTCTTCATAAATATCCATTACTGCACTAAAATCATCTATACCTGTCACAAAGAAATCCCAATGTTCTAATTCTTTTTTTAATTCTTGGAAGAGTGTTTGATCATCTTCTACTAATAATACTTGCATCACTTTATCACCTATTATTTTGTATATTTCATTTTTTCCCCTGATTGAACCCGTCCGTTAAAATGTTTAATTCGGCAATCAATTTCAAACCCTCGCATAATCAAACCTTGTAATGGTGCTTGAACGAAGTAGTAAATTGGCCATAGTAATTTCGGAATATAATCATATAAATGAACAATGACCAATCTTGTCCCTTTAATTTGCCTAAATTCTAATTTACCTTGTTTCTTTTGATTAGATTTTATCATTGAACCTGAAATCAAGTGTAATGTTATAAGTCCCGAGTCGTTTTCAACTTTTTCCATAATTAATAATGGTTTAGACTTTTTTCGTGCATAAACAATGTATCTATCATTATCTTTATATGTGTGCATGAATGTACCACGTGTATCATTAAGCCATTTCATAAAGTAGTCTACTAGATAGGATAATGTCCATTTCCTAGGTAATATCATTCGCATCGCTGTTCTTATATCATCATATTTAGACATCTGTAATTCAGCATTTATATGCGGTCGTTTAATTTGTGTGTTTGTCTTTTCCACAGGAACGCCGTAATTCTCTAACCTTTGTACTGTCTCACTATCAAATCGACTACCACTTATATATACTATTTTAGACACACCTTGTTGAGCTGCTGCTCTGGCAAAATTATCTGCGGCGATCAAATTTAAATCTCGTGCCGTTGCTTGCGTTAATTTTGCTGAATTCTTATTAGGATCTAAATAAAAAACAGCAATATCCATACCTTCCATAGCTTTTACAACATGAGTATAATTATAAATATCTCTTTTCAACCAAATAATTCGATCATTATCTTCTTTTTTAGTATTTGGATACTTTGATAGGGCATATATGTTTGCATCTTTTTCAATAACACTACTTATATACTTACCAATATAACCACTACCACCTGCTAATAGTACATTCGGTTTCATATTTAAGATTACCCCTTTAGTCTAAAAGTTTTTTATTTTATGTATATCTAAGATTTATTGCTATAATACCATGTAAGACACAATAGTTTATTAATTTGGGAGGACGCCTTATGGCTCATATTATTCGTGAAATTAGTATAAAAGACGTTGAAGACTTTATTAAATTATTAAGTAAAATTTATGATGAATCTGAATATACATTATATAACCCGGGTGAATATACGCCCAGCATCTCAAGTGTTAGTGATCGTTTAGAACGCATTATCACTTCTCCAAGAAATACTGTTTATGTTGCAGAGCAAGATGATCAACTGGTTGGTTACGCATTCATTACAACTGAAGATTTTGAGCGCAAACGTCACGAAGCAGTTATCACAATTGGTGTTAGACAACTATATCAGAAACATGGCATAGGTATGGCCTTAGTAAATGCGACTGAAGCTTGGTCAATCAACCATGATATTAGACGTATTGAAGCTTCCGTTGTCCCTGAAAACGCGCGCGCAGTTGAACTCTTTAAAGCTGCTGGATTTAATATTGAGGGCGAATTAAAGGATAAGCTATACATTAATGGTCAATACTTCAATAAATATGTCATGGCCAAACTGCTTATTTAGTATTTAAATTTACTATCATTATATTATACTCTAGTCTCAATAATATTAAACAACATTACTAAAATGTTAGATTAAATAACAATATACCTATAGTAATTAAATAGCACTATCATAGATTAATAGAAATTAAAAAGGCTTACTTCCTTAATGATTTAACATTTAGGAAATAAGCCTTTTATTCTTAGCTATAGTGTTGTCACTAATAGTTTGATAATTTTATCACTTCATCGTGGTTAGTAAGGTGATAATGAGAAACTTTTATCCGAACTCGTAGAACCATCAAATGGAGATTGCTGATTTTGTTCTACACCAGATGATGAAGTATTTCTGCTTAAGAATGCGAGTACACGTTTCATATTCTCTTTAGATTCTGGCTTCTCTAAATGAAATTGATATTGATGATGTAAATGATGTGAACCATTATAGAACAATGTACTAGCAGGAATGCCTTCTTCCTTCAACTTACGGTAAAATTCAATATTTTGACTGTAGAAAGGATCAGCATCACCTACTGATAGATACGTTGAAGGATAATCTTTAGTCACTTGATTAATTGTTGACATTTGAGAAATATTTTTAAATTCTGATTCCCATTTTGTTGCACCAGTATAACTATGCATAAACATTTGAATTCTTGGGAATTCCGTTTCTCTAACTGTCTTCATATCATAAAAACCACCGAAAAAGATAGCACCTTTTATTTGTGATGGTGTAAAACGCTGTTCAAATCCCATTTCACTTCGTAGTGAACTATTTGTTTGCATAGCAACATATTGACTTGTAAGTTGTGCACCGGCAGAGTCACCGCCTATAACAACTTGATCTAAATCAATTGGAAAGCGGTCTTTATTATGCTTAATAAATTGAATTGCATCATCAAATTGAATGAGTGGCGTAGGATATTTATAATTAGGTGCTAAAGCATAGTTAACATTGACTACTACATAGCCTTGTTCCACAATTTGCGATAGCAATGGATTTTTATATTGTTTATCACCTGCAACATACCCACCCCCATGCATCCAGAAGATAACCGGCAATTTAGTATCCTTATCTACATCGTCAGGCATCATAATATCAAGTTGGCTTTCAGGAAGATGATTATTATAGGTAATATTTTGAAATAATTTGACGTTAGGATTATTAATTTGAACTTTTTCACGTTGTTGTTTTTTCTTCTCACTCTCTTGTTGATGGTGGTATAGTCCCCAAGCAACTACAACACTCACAATCAATATAATGACACCTGTGATGATCGTCCATTTTTTCTGAGTATTCATTCCCTACGTTCCTTTCAATTGATTATAGAAAGTTTGCTTATTCATTTAATAGAAAAAGCAACCCGTATAATCATACGAATTGCTTTTAAGATTAAAACATTCACTTTCAATTGTAAAGTATTGCTATTTTAAATCTATGCTATATGATCTTTATTATCACTCTTACGTACATAGTATTTAATTAATACTGCAACTACGATAAACAGACCAACAACACCCATAATGTTATATAAGAAGTTAATTAAGTCTGCGAAACCTACAAAGCTTAAAATAAATGCAGCAATCATCATAATAATGATAAAGATGTGATACTTTTTACTATATGGTTCTGTAAAACGTGCTGCGAATGAATAGCATAGTCCTAAGATTGTATTGTACATAACTGCTAACATGATGACAGTTAGAACAAGACCAATCCATGGATGAATAGCATTAGCTAATGTTAATGTTGGAATTTCAACATCTTTGATTTTAGGATATTCAGATTGTAGTGCAAAGTTAATTAGAGCAAGTAAGATAGTGTAAACCACACCGCCAAACATTGCACCTCCACCTGAAACTTTACGTTTAGAAGCGTCGCCTCCAATTGCAACAACTGTACTAAAGCCCACTGCAAAAGCTAGACCACCATACATTAATCCTCTAACTATACCCCAAAATACACTTGTTTTATCAACAGTACTGTTAACTTCATTTAAAGGAACGCTACCTGCAAATAAGTAGTAAACGGCAATAAGTATTACCATAATTATTAAGAATGGTGTGACGAAACCAAGTGCGCTCACGATTTTGTTAAAGTCTAATAATAATGTTAAATAAATGACAATAGTCATAATTAAGGCACCTAACCACGTAGGTATGCCAAAACTCTCTTGGAATGTTGCACCAGACCCTGCAATCATAGTGACTGCTATACCAAATAAGAAGAATACTAATATATAATCGAAGATTTTACTAAACTTTTCTCCGAATAAATATTTTAATGTTGACTCATGATTCGTAGCTTCAAATGCTGTACCTATTTTAGCAACTTGTCTACCTATAAAACCAAGAATCAAACCTGAAATAAGTACACCAATATAAGACCATAAACCATATGGTGTAAAGAATTGCATAACTTCTTGTCCAGTTGAGAATCCGGCACCTACTACAATGCCGACATAGGCGAAACCAATTTTTACAGCTTCTTTATTTAATCCCATGCGAAAATATAACCTCCTTAAATTTGACACATTGTGCATTATAACGCACTTCAAATAATATGCAACAGTGCATAAAGGTTACGAACCCGCGTTTATCGGCTATAAACACTATGCTATATACACTTGTTAAGGATTTAAAATTCTTTAAAAATTATTATAATTATCTTATTTTTCATAAATAAGTAACTAGTAAATCATATTTAATTTTAGATTAATGAGGAACATCATATCTACATCTTCAAACAGATAATAGCGATCATTATAGAGGAGGTAAAAAATAAGTTTAGGAGTAACTGCAAGTTTAATATTGGCTATTATCGCACTAGTCATTAGTTTTTTTAAATAAATAATTAAATTTAAAAATGACTTGAATTAAAAAGGCTGAGACAAAATTAAATGTCTCAGCCTATTTTACCAATTTGGCAATAGCTGACTGATTTGAAATTGACCTTGAATCAAGCTTTCTCAAACCTAGTCATCCTTGCCTGGTAGATGGGGCCCAGCAAAGAGAATTTCCTAAAGAAATTCTACAAGCTAAGCAAGCTGGGGATACAACGAAATAAATTTTGAAAAATACTATTTCTGACCCACTACTATATATAAAATCTAGAAAGTAATTATTTGCTCAATGATGCAATCATTTACATGCTGATTAATTAGAATTTCCATATTGTTGTAATTCATTAATATCAACAACAACATTATCCATACGTTTAGCTGTTTCTTTAAGTGCATTTCTTGCAACATGATTACTTGGATCTAATTTCAAAATTTGTTTAGCAACTTTGAAAGCTTCAGTATCAGTAATAACAGGTTCTGGAATGGCATGTAATAATAACATTTGTAATAGACTCTTAATTTCTTTACCATTCGTCAACTGAATGGACGCTTGTGCATGGTAATAAGCAGAATCCAATGCCCCTTCTATCTCACTTAGGGGATAGACAAGTAATAGAAATGCTAAATCATGCAATTCAGACGTTTCTTCAAATTTAATCATATCTAAAATACAAGTATAAAACATCATGCTTTCATTTTCATGTGCACATGAAATGTAGGCTTCTTCAAAATCTAAAAAGTCTGCTTTGGCCATTAGTTGTCTAACTTGTTCAAATTCTCCACTTAAAACGTATTCCTTGATGCTACTTTGCATGACCTTGACCACCTACTCTTTCGCTTTACTATAATAATCTATTTTATCACAATCAATTGTCACTTTCATTTTATAAATTACTTAATTGTAAAATTTATTTTGCGCATTTATTTGATTATTATATTCACCCAGATTATTTAAACATTAGTCAAATGTATTTTCTTTAAATGAAGTTTGAGCGACTTCTTGTATCGCTTCATCAGTTGTTCCGCCAACTGAGAGTTTCACTGCGGCAGTAAAACTACCTTCTACTATTGGTGCATCTATCTTCTTAACATGATGTGGTCCTTCATACATCTCAATTGCTAAATCTAAATTCATTTCAGAAGAACCTAGATCATAAAAGCACAATGCGTCATCATCTAAGTTATTGATAATATTTTGAATATCATCCAATGATGTACCTATGCCTCCATCGACACCGCCGTGAGCTATGACGTTAACATCT
The DNA here is from genome assembly GCF_001810405.1 of Staphylococcus sp. HMSC069D12. Classification (NCBI taxonomy): domain Bacteria; kingdom Bacillati; phylum Bacillota; class Bacilli; order Caryophanales; family Staphylococcaceae; genus Staphylococcus; species Staphylococcus sp. HMSC069D12. The sequence continues at coordinate 58,535 of NZ_KV801108.1, read as the reverse complement.
TGCGCCATCTGATTAAGCAATGCTTTAGTACCATTCGCAATGTCTTCACTATGGCTGATAATTATAATTGTTGTCATTCAATCTCATCTCCAATCAGTGCACTTAATACGTAAACCATACTTTGAGCACCAGGGTCGATATAACCTATTGAATCCTTTTTAAAGTATGCTGCACGTCCTTTTGTAGCTTCTATCTCTTTCGTATCAGTAGCAAATTGTTGTAGTATCTCTAATGTGATTGTTTCATCATTTTCTAAAGCTTCACGCGCTCGATCTACAACATCAAACATAGTCTTCTCATCTCGTTGTACTTTACCTCTCTGGGCAATCGCATTAGCAAATTCAGTAACAACAGCTTTTAAATTTTCTTTATCCATTTCATCATTAACAACATTAGCCATCTTAACAAAGCTAAATCCATATAATGGACCAGATGCACCACCAATATTTGACATTAATGCCATACCGGTAGATTTAAATAGCGATGACATACTACTATCATCTATCTTGTCTTTCAAACTTTTAAATCCACGCAACATATTGACACCATGATCGCCATCACCAATTGCTCTATCTAAATCCGTTAATAATGTTTCTTTCTCTGAAAACACTGCCTCTAAATTTAATAATCGTTGTTTCATATCTTTAACATCCATTTTTAATCACCTCAGTTGAATGTAGTTTTCTTTTTAAAAGTAGCGAGACGTAGTAGGTGCTTGTAAAGCTTTGAGTAGTTCTTCATTATTAGGAAGTAGTGTGATTGAAAAACCTTGCATATCTAATGAAGTCATATAGTCACCAACAAACCATTGCGCTACATCTCTATTTTGCTTTTCTAAATAAAGTGAACAATATTTAGTCACAATATTTAACTCTGATAGTGGTGTACCACCCATTCCATTAACTATAACGATTAATGATTGCTCTTGATTTTCTTTAAGTAATCGACTTAATAACCGTTCAATGATACTATCGATTTCTTCATAGTGTATTCGTTCAATTCCTTTTTCCCCATGAATACCTATCCCAATTTCTATATCCTCATCATTAATATCAAATCCATATTGGCCTGTTGTCGGAACCATTGGTGGTGTCAGTGCCATACCAATACTTTTAATTTGTGAAGCTATTGTTTCCGCTTTTTCTTTAATATCCTGTAGAGCTAAACCTTGTTCAGCTAAATAGCCTACATATTTATGAACGCATACTGTGCCTGCAACACCACGTCTTTGCGTTTCTTCAGACACTGATATGTCATCTTTAACGACAACCATCTCTACTTGAATATCTTCCATTTCTGCCATTTCTTGCGCCATTTCAAAGTTCATTACATCGCCAGCATAATTTTTAACAATTAATAAAACACCATCACCAGTATCGACAGCCTTAATTGCTTCTAACACTTTATCAGGTGTTGGTGAAGTAAATACTTCTCCGCAAACCGCCGCATCAAGCATCCCTTGCGCAACATAACCTGCATGAGCCGGTTCATGTCCACTACCGCCACCTGAAACAATCGCTACGCCTTTAGATTTCTTTTTACGTCGCACGACAACAGTTTCTGCAATGATTTCGATATCATTATTTGCTATTTTTAAACCGTCTAGCATATCTTTTAAAAAGTTTTCTTTTTGTTTCATTAGCTTTTTCATATGTAACCTCCTCCTTTGGCCTATCAATTTAATTATAAATCAAGCATAATGTATGCGCTATCATTTACATATAAATCGACTTTAATAAAAAAGTGGAAATGGAACAGAATTTGTCCTTATCCAAACACAGAGAATTTCAGCGTAAAATTCATTAATAGGGTCTGTCCACTCCCACGAAGATTACTACAATAGTAAAAAGGTTAATATTTAACTAATTAGAAACGATGTCTTAAATATATTTTATCCTTCAGCATCACTATTCAATGCACCAATTTTTAAATACTTTTAGATTTATACATTAAATAAATGAAATAAGGTGCGCCTATAATAGCAACTACAATACCAGCAGGTACCCCTGTCGGTTCAAGAATAACCTTACCAATGGTATCTGATAAAACAAGTAAGAAGGCACCTACAATAATTGAAATTGGTAAAAATAGTTGATGACGCGGTCCAATAATTGATTTTGCAATGTGTGGTCCCATTAAACCAATAAATGTAATAGCACCTGCAACAGCCACGGCAATTGATGATAAAACAACAGCAATAAAGAATAAAATTACACGTTCACGTTCAATCTTAACACCAAGTCCTTTTGCAATATGCTCATGTGTATTAATTAAGTTCAGCACATTAGATTTATATAAAAGAAATGGAATAATAATGATAAGCCATGGAATAGTTGCAATTACAAATGTAAAGTCATCGCCCCAGATATTACCAGCAAACCAAGTAGCAATAAATTCTGACTGATCTTCATTAAATTTAGACATAAGCGTAATAGAACCACCATATAAGGCTGTCTGCATACCTACACCAATTAGCACCATACTTGAAGGTGTAATGCCATCTCTCTTGTTCACACTAAATAAAAAGATAACAATTGCAGTAGCTACACCACCAATGACACTAATCACTGGTAACACATACACAAAATTATCAGGGTTAATATGTCCTATTGAAATAAATAGCGCTATGGCGAAACCACCGCCAGCATTAATACCTAAAAAACCTGGCTCCGCAATTGGATTCTTAGTGACACTTTGAATAATAGCACCACTTAAACTTAACGCAGCACCTGCTAAAATAGTAATTAACATTCGTGGAAAACGAAATTCCATTAAGATTAATTGATCATAATATTCACCTTGACCTATGAGCGTCTTTAAAAAATGATCAACCGGAATTTTATATTCTCCTGAAGACACACTCCATATACATGCGACTAATAATAATATTGAGAAAATTACTAAAGTAACGATTTGTTTTCGTCTTAATTTAGGATGAATCATATTGTGCGCCCCCCTCTTTTAACTAAGTATAAGAAGTAAGGTACACCGATAAATGAAATAATCGCTCCCACTGGCGCTTCACCTAACATTCGTGCAACAGTATCAGCTAAAATCATAAGTAAACCGCCTGTTAAAGCTGTTAATGGTAATACCTTTGCGTAGTCTGTGCCTACTAAGAATCTGACAATGTGAGGTACCATCAAGCCAACAAAGGCAATTTGTCCTACCATTGAAACGGCTACCCCCGCTAATATCATTGTTAAGAACAAACTTACTCCACGAATCAACGTGATATTTTGTCCCAAGCCTTTAGCAAGTGTCTCTCCTAAATTTAAAATCGTTAATTGTTTACTCATTGTTATGATGATAACAATAGCAATGATAATAACAGGTCCGCTCCACATAAGTTGTTTCCAAGTCGTACCTGAAACACCACCAGCAGTCCAGAAAGTAAGTGTTTGATTCAGCTTAAATGTTAAAGCAATACCTTGACTCAAAGCCGTTAAAAGTGCACTTACAGCAGCACCTGCTAAAATGATTCTCATAGGATTGAAGCCATCACGTCTAGATCGACCTATTGTTAAGACAATAAAGCCACCCAACATCGCACCTAAAAACCCTGCACACATGAGCATTAAGAATGGTACTGCCGGATAAAAAGCAAATGTTAACGCCAATGCAAATGAAGCCCCAGAGTTTAAACCTATTAAACTTGGATCTGCAAGTCCGTTTTTAGTTACGCCTTGAATAACAGCACCAGCAACTGATAATGCCATTCCAACTAATACCGCACCTAAATCACGCGGTATACGTATCTCACTAATAATATTATGTTGTTGATTTTTAGGATTATAATGAAAAATAGCATCCATAATAGTTGAAAAACTAATTTTTGCTTCACCTATCAAGATAGATACAAGCAATGCGCCTATTAACAACACAAAGACTAAAATAATATAGCCAATAAAACCTATGTTTACTTTTTTATCTTTCTCCATCATGATAAAAATTCCCTTTTCTTAGTTTATCTATATATTATGAATAATTGCGTTCGAATAAGTCATATGTCACTAACAATGGTTTACCTGTACGAGGGTCCGTACTAAGTACGACATCAATATTAAACACTTTTTCTAGAATATCTTTAGTCAACACGTCTTCAGTAGCGCCACAAGCAATGATTTCACCTTTCTTCATAGCGATAAGATGATCAGAAAAACGAATAGCCTGGTTAATGTCGTGTAAGACCATTATGATGGTACAACCTTGTTCTTTATTTAATTGTTGAACTAATTCTAAAATTTCTAATTGATGTGAGATATCTAAATATGTTGTGGGTTCATCTAGGAAAATAATGTCTGTTTTTTGAGCCAATGCCATCGCAATCCAAACTCGTTGACGCTGACCACCACTTAAATCATTAATAGAACGATGTCTAAATTCAGATGTGCCAGTAACATTTAAAGCCCAATCAATCTCTTTTTTATCTTCAGCAGATAGACGGCCGAACCCTTTTTGATGTGGAAAACGACCATAAGATACTAATTCTCCAACTGTAAGACCATCTGCTACTTCTGGTGTTTGTGGTAATATAGCAATTTTTTTAGCAATTTCTTTAGTTGATTGCGTATGAATATTTTCACCATCTAATTGAATTTCGCCATTTTTGATTGTTAATAAGCGTGACAATGCTTTTAATAATGTAGATTTCCCACAACCATTAGGCCCAATGATAGACGTAACCTTGCCATCTGGTATTTCTACATCTAAATTGTTAATAATCGTATGATCCCCATATCCAATTTCTACTTGTTCCGCTTTTAAACGATTCATGCTTTCCCTACTTTCATAATAAATAACTTTATGTACGATTGAGTTTTCCAATTGATAATAATTATCATAGTCAATAGTGGTATTATAACATCTTTGTAAATAACTGACTATTTGTAATCGACAAAACAAAGGTTAGGTATTTCATTAATTGATGTCGTCATATCACCTTCACCAATATATTGAAACACCTAACCTTATTCATTCTCATTATTCATCTGCTAAAAAGCCATTACCATATACATCTCTCACATCATGCACAACTAAAAAAGCTTGATTATCAATCTTTCGTATAATTTTCTTAGCTCGAGACACTTGTGTTTTTGCAACGACAACATATAATACGTCTTTTTCTTCACGACTATAATAGCCTCGACCATCTAATATTGTGAGACCTCGTCCAACTTGTTCATCTATCGCTTTCGCTACTTGGTCAGGCTTACTTGAAATAATTGTCATTGCTTTTTTAGTATTTAAACCTTCTATAACATATTCCATAACTTTGGTACCTATATATAATGATATAACTGTTACTAAGGCCATCTGCAATGGTAATACAGTTAATGATATGAGTACTACAATCAAATCAAAAAACAATAACGCATATGCAGTACTTACATCTAAATATTTATTAGCAATTTGTGCTAGTATCGTTGTCCCTGCAGTTGTACCACCAGCTAAAACAATAATACCAATGCCCAACCCAACACAAGAGCCACCAAATATAGCGTTAATAATGATATTTCCAGTTTCGACGTGCCAAGACTCAGTTAAACTTAAAAACACTGAGATAAGTACAGTTGCCACAATAGTTAATAACATACTTTTTTTACTTAAAAATTTATACCCTACAATGATCAGTAGTGCATTTGCTACAAAGTTCGTGATGGCTGGAGAAATGTGAAACGCATAATATAATACAATGGCTATACCTGTTACGCCACCTTCTCCTAAATTACCTGAGATAACGAATGCATTAACTCCAGCTGAAAATATGAAAGAGCCTAGTATAACTAAAAGTAAATCTTTAATATTTTTATTCACATACACCAACCCCTTTTAATGTAATATCATTAAAAAGGTTATCACAATCACTAGTGAAGCTACAATATGCATTTTAGAAATAGTCTATATCTAGATTATTTTCAAAGTATATTTCTATTTCATCATGTTTAAGTGAACTAATTTAAAAACAAATATAAATTTTCTGAATTTTTCGTTTACTTTGTCAATTACATTTGCTATAATGTGTATAACTTCTTAATAAGAGAAGTTATCTCCTTTGTGTTGTTTATAGTAACAAAACAAATTTTGCTCGAAGTACTGTGACAGTACCTAGTCCTTACCGTTACAAGTACATTAATATTCATTTCCCATAAAAACCAAGTATATAGAGTGTCTCCTCACCCTACATACTTGGTTTTTATCATGTTAACTAAAATCTACTGAAATAATTCAAAAAAATCGTGGAACGAAATTCAAATTGAATGATGTTCCACGATCCTTTTAAATTGTCAAACATGCTATGTATCTTCTTACCAAGCGAATAATCCGACAAACGCTGCAGTAAGTAATGATACTAATATACCTGCTAATAACATCATTGGTACGTATTTAGATACAAAATCTGATGTTTTTTGATCGACAATCCCTTTTAATGTTCCGACAATCATTCCGATTGTAGAGAAGTTAGCAAATGAAACTAAGAATGTTGAAATAACAGCTCTTCTGTGAGGGCTATATGAATCAACGACTTTACTAATTTCACCCATAACTACAAATTCATTAGTAACAATCTTCTTAGCCATTTGTTGAGCAACAATCCATGCTTCTCCCCATGGCAAACCAAGTAAAAGTGCAAATGGATACATAAATAAACCTAAAATTTGATTTAAACCGAAACTTCCTTTTACGCCTATCCATCCACCGACTAGACCTGTAATTAAGTTTATAAAGCGATCAATTAAGTCTGCTAAAGCAACAAAACTAATTACAAATGCAATGATGATTAATACTAATTTACCTGCATTAAGTACAGAATCACCTAAAAATGAGAAGAAAGGTTGACGTTCTACCGTTTCATTATTTTTGATGCTATAAATGATGTCTTCCTGTTCTTCAACACTTACCGGATTCAAAATTGAAGATACAATTATCGCATTAATAATATTTAGCGGTATCGCTGTTAATACGAGATCACCCGGTATCATTTGAACGTATGCACCAACAATAGCTCCAGAGATTGAACTCATTGACATCATAGCCACTGTTAATACACGCATTTCATTCATACGTTTCAATTGTTCGTTTGATACAGCTAAAGCTTCAGTATTACCTAAGAACATCATTTCGATGCCAAAGAATGATTCAAATTTAGGCTGACGCGTAATTTTCGCTAGCACCCAACCAATACCACCTATAATTTTAGGTAAAATATTGAAATACATTAATACGTCAAATAATGGTACTACAAGCAGAATTGGGAAGAGTGCGCTAATCGCCATATCCATCTGTTTACCGCTAGTGAAACTGCTGAATGCAAAGCCTGTTCCAGTATGCGCTGATTGAATTACCCATGCAATTGCTGAAGCTAATCCTTCTACAATCGTTCTCCCGATTTGGAAATAGACGAAGAACCATGCTAAAAACAAGTTTAATACTACAAGAATTAAAATAGATTTCCATTGGATGTTTTTGCGATCTCTTGAAAATAAAACTGCAATTCCCAAAAATGCAAGTAACCCAATGATGTTAACCAATAAAAACATAAGGCACCTACCTGATTAATTTTTTATGCCATTAATATCATAGCATGTCTATACAACAGAACCGTACTTTATTCACTAATTAACCCCAAAAGTTCTGTTAATAATATATTTTTAATTATACCATGAGGTAATGTTCGAGAAAACAAAGATTTTTTAAATAGTACAATAGAAAGCACTAGAGTTAAATTTACTGCTCTAGTGCTTTCTACTTTCATTTTAATTATGATTTTTTCTCAATATCTTTATAAATATAATCACCAATATATTGAGATGCTTTTCCATTTTCTATAGAACAAAAATCATTATAAAATGATTCTATCTTATCTTGATATTTCACTTTATGTTGATCAATTTGTTTTAACTCTTCAGCTAATTTAAACTCGTCTGTAATAATTTCACCTGGTAGGTCGTTCATGTAATCCATGTAGAAACCACGAAGTCCTTTATCATATTTTTCTATATCGTATGCAAAGAAAAATTGTGGACGCTTCAAGATACCAAAGTCAAACATAACAGAAGAATAATCAGTAACTAATGCATCAGAAATTAAGTATAATTCCGAAATGTCATTATAATTTGATACATCAATCGCAAAGTCATCATATCCATGTAAATCTAAGGCATTCGCAATTAGATAATGCATTCTTAATAAGATGACATACTCATCTCCTATTTCTTTTTGAAGATTAGCTAAATTAATTTTCAAATCAAATAAGTATTGTCCCTTTTTCACAAACTCATCGTCTCTCCAAGTTGGAGCATACATGATAACTTTCTTATCTGTAGGTAAATTCAAATCACGCTTAATTTGTTCAATATATTCAGTGTCATTTTGATGGTTAACTAATACATCATTTCTCGGATAACCAATCTCCCAAATACGGTCTTCATCCATCCAAAATGCTGATTTAAAAATATCAGAAGAATATCTATTTGGTGATACTAAACGATCCCAACGTGATGCTTCAGCATAGAAGTTCTTCTTATAGTTTGCAGTTGTCGTGCCAGGCATTCTAACCACTTTCATATCATTAGCTAAACGTTTTAATGGTGTTCCGTGCCAAGTTTGGATATACATTTGATTCTCTTTTTTATTTAAATATAAAGGTAATCTAGCGTTTGTAACCCAATATTTCGCTTTAGCATAGGCATCATAATAAGCTTGAGATCCTTTTTTCACTTTAGTAGCATTACCTGGAATATTGTTATTTTCTGGTTTTGAAAAGACCCAAATATAATTTAAATGAGGATAATGTTTTTGCATGTATTCATAAATATATTTAGGACTATCGCTATAATTTTTACCACCAAACGCTTCAAATACAATTGTATTCGAGTCAACTAAGTCTTCATTATCACTCAGTTGATATTTTGAGCGTTCTTTCATCTTGCTATTTAACACAATATTTTTAACTAAACGTGTTTTATTTCGTAAGTCATTAACATATTTGGCATTTTCAACATCATCCATTGATAAGAATAATATTTCTAAATTGTATAATACTTTCCCATCTTTTAGGATGTTCCATTTTAAAGCTTTAACAATTTTAATAAGCGCATCTTCAAGTGACACATATCGAGATTTTATATCTCTAAGTGCAGGATCAAATCCACTTTTAATTTCATTTTTCATTCGTTGAATGAGGAAATTTTTAATTCGCTTATCATTCGTTCTTTGCATAGCATCAAAGAAACTATTAACATGATCTTCAAATCTATTTGTAAAATCTTGATCACTCAATGTATTACCATAAAATGGATCGTATACCTCACCACGATAATAGAATGGGAAGTTGGTAATTCTAACAAAACGCTCCGCATATTTTAAATACTCAAGCACAAATGACGTATCTGCATAAATATCTAATGATTCATTAAATTGAATCTGATGCGCTTTAATAATGGCATTTTTAAATAAAATATTACATGCTGATTCTTTTCTCAAAATTGCATTTGGCCTTTTTTGATGAGAAGCATATTGCAAACGTACTTTATCTTTATCTACATACTGTGGTCGTTGACTTCTAAATTTATGAATTGGTGCAATCAGTGTATCTAAACCATTCACATGTTGAAGATAGTAATCAACAGCATATGAGGCCAATTGATCATCGGCATCTAGGAATAGTACGTATTGACCATGCGCTTGTTCCAAAGCTACATTTCGTGCATGTGCATGTCCAGTATTCTCTTGCAATTGAATGAAGTGAACGTCTTTATCATATGATTTTAATACTTCTTGTAAGATTTCTGTTGAGCGATCAGTTGAACCATCATCGACAACAATAATGTCAAAATCTTGATTTCTCTGGCTTTTTAAACTGTGAATACACTCACTAATATAATCTTCATTATTAAAATACGTAATAATAATCGATAATTTATTCAATATATTTCTCTCCAATTTTCTATTTATTCTCCGCATGTGTTACGTCATCGATGAGTGATTGATAATTATTTGATGCTTGTTCTACACTAAATTTTTCACTTAATTTTACATCTTTGAAATGAATATTTCTAGCCATTTCCATTGCATCCGCAAACCCTTCGATGTCATCTTTTTTCACAATTATACCATTTTCATGATTAGTAATTAACTCACTCGGTCCATAACGTACGTTATATGAGATAACAGGGCAACCGCTGTTTATACTTTCCATAATCGATAACCCAAAGCCTTCATACCGACTTGTCAATAGTGAAGCTATCACTTTTGAAAAGACTTCTTTAGGATGATTAGTGTGTCCTTTGAATATTACTTTATCTTCAAGTTGAAGTGTTTTAACCAATTGCTTCAATTTGTTTAAATTACCCTCTTTATCTTTTCCATATACAAGCAACGTAGATGAATAACCTTTTTTCAAATAAATATCAAACGCTTTGATAATATGATCAATTTGTTTTTCTTGAGCCAATCTACCAATAAAGCAAAATTGATCTTCTACATCATCTCGACTATTTGAGTGCGCTATGCTGACAAAATGAGGTATGACATCTATTTTATTATCATCTATGCCAAACTGTGATTGAATATCATGTTTTTGATATTCTGTTAAAACTATATATTTATCGATTATTTCTTGTTTATCTAGTGCTAATTTATATGAATGACGAACTTTATTACCTTGTAAATGATTGCTATGAAACATTAATATGCGCTTAATGTCATTTTCACAATCAATCAATGGTCTGTCGAGTAAGCGTGCATCATTAAATACAACACTTCCATTAGGTAAAACATGGTTATAATAATAAGTAAATAACGCTTTTTCATTATTAAAGGTGCGCGTCTCACCGTGCATTGATAGATGTTGAATATCAATCAATTTGTTCTTTTCATCGTTCGTAAAATGTTTCTTTAAATAAACGTTACCCTTTTTATCATAATATTCTTCCATTGTTTTGATTGCCCTTACATCATCAAAGTAATCAATTTTATGTAATCTGCCATTTAGCGTGAATGCCTTACGTTTAGATACCTTTTGTGAATTAGGATTGATTGTATCTTCAAACTTCATAATCTGTCTATTCGCATAATATTTGCGAAATAACACATAAACATTATCTTTATAGTATTTTACGTTATCGCCTTCTCGAATGGCCTCTAACCCACGTATTTTAACTTTAGTTTGAATTGGTAACTTTCTAAATAATTTGGGTTCAACTGGTTCCTCTAATAAATTATAATTCGCAAGCCAATCGTATATGTTGTCTAATTTTGTATTCTCAGTTATTAATTCTTTATTCCTAAAAATTCGATATACATTTTTATAATTAGCGTTATAGTTCGTCGTTAGAATTGTAGAAGTTTCTCCCAATTGAGTTTCTAAAAACTTTACTCTATGTAACAAAGATTTTGTTCTTCCACCATGTGTAGGAGGTAAGGTGGAAGTTATTGTATATAACATAATTATGCTCCAATCTTAAGTTTTAAAGTGTGAGACTGTATACTCACATACGTCATTTAATTATTGATGATTATTTCACAGTTAACTACATAAGACAAAACATATCCTTCATTTTTTCTTATTAAAAAAGTAGTTGGAGCTAACATAAGTCCCAACTACCTAATATTCATTACTCGGTTAAATTTTGAGTAGTAACAAACTGATGGTATTTTTCGTGATTTCTCATTAATTCAGCATGTGTACCTTCACCTGTTACCTTACCTTGATCTAGGAATATGATTTTGCCTGCTTTTTTTATAGTTGAGAGACGATGTGCAATAACAATAGTGGTTCTTCCTTCCATAAGAATTTCTAATGCCTCTTGGATTTTTTGTTCGCTCTCACTATCTAAATTTGCGGTAGCTTCATCTAATAATAAAATATCAGGATTTTTCACAAAACTGCGTGCAATATCGATACGTTGTCTTTGACCACCAGATAACTTCAGACCACGTTCACCTACTAACGTGTCATAGCCATCATCAAACTGCATAATAAAGTCGTGACAATTCGCTAACTTAGCATACTTAATCAATTCTTCATCCGACACTTCACGGTTTATACCATATAAAATATTGTCACGTATCGTACCACTCATCATAGAATTCGATTGCATTACATAACCAATCTTGTTTCGCCAATTTGTAATTGGAACATCATAAATACTTTGCGTTCCATATTTAATATCTCCAGATTTAATGTCATACATACGTTCAATCAAATTGAAAATTGTACTTTTTCCTGAACCCGACGGACCAACAAATGCGCTCACCTCTCCTTGAGGTATACGGAAAGATACGTTACTAAGAATCGTTTTAATATCATATTTAAAATCAACATTTTCAAATGACAATTCACCATCGTTAATTGAGATATCTTCTATAGGTTGTAAATCTTCCATTGGTTCAATAGGTTCTTGCATGATTTCAAAGATTCTACTACTTGCACCAACTGCTTTTTTATAATCTGTAACTAAGGTTGAAAGATTCATTAATGGCATAGATAACTGCATCACATAAAAAATCATCGCAATTAACGCACCAGCTGTTATCGCACCTGTAGCTATCCTTATCGCACCGAATCCTAATATAACTGCGATCATTAATAACATAATCACACTTGAAATAGGTTGAATGACAGCTGTAATTTTTGCTTGTCGCAGACCTAAATTATAAATCTCACGTAAATTACTGTGCGCGTTGTTTAATTCTTGCCTTTCTGTATTCGATACTTTTACTAAACGCATCTCAGTTAACACACGACCTAGCAAACCACTAAAGTTAGCAATTTCAGTTTGTGTGTTCATTGATATCTTTTGCATTTTGCGACCTAATGGAATCATTATTGCCATAAATATCGGAATTGCAATAAATGTTAATAATGTCATTTGCCAGTCCATAATAAACAACATAACTATGGATCCAATGAGTGTAATTACTGCGGGAAGTAATTGTGGCAATTTCTGTGAAATAAATTCATTTATAACCTTAGTATCGTCTGTCAAACGACTCATTAACTGCCCACTTTCATTCTTATCAAAAAAAGGCATTTTTAATTTAATGATATGTTCCCAAAGTATTGATCGAATATCGTAAATCATTTTTTCACCAATTTTACTTAGTAGATAAATACCAATACCACTTAGTAGTGCATTAGCTATAAATATTCCTGCAAATAAAAGAACGATATTCCAGTTGATACTACTTGTTGAGAATTTATCAACTAATCGTCCGGTAAATAGAGGAATTAATAGACCACTAATACTCCCTAGCGAAGAAATAATGATTGCCGCAATAATCAGTCCATATGGCCACGACAATCGTTTAAATAAGAAAAATAACGGATTTCGTCCTTTCATAAATTAGCCCTCTTTTTATATTCATTTTAAAAATTTAATTATCTTATTTTCCAAGTATAAAGCTTTAACAAATAAATTCATATAAACAAATTTATATGATAAAATATTTTAGTTGAAATTTTGAAAAAGGAAAGATAAGAATGAAACGAAACTTAATAATTACCTTTGCTCTACTTTTAACCATTGTTATTATAGCACCTAACTCCTACGCTTCCGAATATGAACCAACACCTACTGAAATTGCTAGACAATATGGTTACCCGAATGTAACAGATGCCTATCAACCTGAAGGTAGCATAAATGTAAGTCAAACCGGGCAAATTTTGTACGACTATCAATCTAACCAAAAATGGTACCCCGCTTCAATGACGAAGCTAATGACAATGTATCTTACACTTGAAGCCGTGAATAAAGGTGAGCTTTCTTTAAATGACAAAGTACATATTACGGACAAACATTATCGCATGTCAACTTTACCAGAATTAAGTAATACGAAATTATATGCTGGTGAAACATATACAATTAGCGAGCTACTCCAAATTACAGTTTCTAACTCAAGTAACGCTGCAGCTTTAATTTTAGCTGATGAGGTTTCGGGAAATGTGAATGATTTTACTGATTTAATGAATAAGAAAGCTAAAGCATTAGACATGTCAAACACACATTTCGTAAACCCAACAGGTGCTGAAAATAAGCAATTAAAAGAATTTGCGCCATCAAAATATAAAAACCAAGACAATACTACTTCCACTGCGAAAGATTTTGCAATTTTAGATCAGCATATCATCAAAGAGACTCCTAAGATATTACATTTCACTAAACAACTTGCTCCTACACAACACGGTGTCACATATTATACATTCAATCATTCATTAGAAGGAGCCAAAATGAGTTTGCCGGGTACAGATGGTTTAAAGACTGGCTCAAGTGATGTTGCAGATTATAATCACACGATTACAACTAAACGTAACAACTTCCGCATTAACCAAGTTATTATGGGAGCAGGAGATTACGTGAATTTAGGTGGAGAAAAGCAACGTAATATGATGGGAAATGCCATGATGAACCGTTCTTTCGATCAATACAGTTATAAAAAGGTACTTTCAAAAGGTACACATAAAATCAATGGCAAAAAATACTATGTCAAAGACAACTTATATGATGTAGTACCTGAAGGTATGAATAAAAAAGATTATAAATTTATCGTTAAAGATGGTTCAATTCATCTTGACTACAATCGTCAATTTCTTACAAAAGATGATAGACCTCCAAAAGTTGAAGTAACGAAACCTCTATTGCACAAAGCAAATACCATTGCTCAAACGACGTGGAAAGAGCATCCAGTGGTTACCTTTGTCGCATTAGCATTATTAGCAATTGCATTTATACTTATTGTACGTTCAATTATTCATTTATTATTTAAACGTAAATAAAGTGATTGATAACTCTTTGACTATATAGTAACAATATCTTTTACTTTCATTATTAATATAAAGAACCTAAGTGCTATATCACTTAGGTAAGAAATTCTAAAATGTAAAACAATTAAGAATTACTTTAAAGAACTGCTATAGAGACGTCACCTCAGGAACGTGAAGTAACTTAAGTTAAACAAAGAAGCCAGCAAATGAATTCAAAAAGTTCATTTGCTGGCTCTTTTAATAGGATTAAGACCTTATATTTTTAATTATTTAGCGTCTTTGCCATATAATTCTTGTTTAATCTTAGTTGTTGAAATACCTTCAGTACGTTTTAAGTATACGACTTCACATTTATCTTTTAAGAAGTCGAATTCACCTTCCCAGTCATGTCCCATTACAAAGACATCTACTTCAAAGCGATCCACATCAATTTCTTTTTGACCCCAATCATTCTCAGGAATAACTAAATCAACATAACGAATTGATTCTAACATCATTTTACGTTGTTCATAATCATAATATGACTTTTTATTCTTAATTTGATTGAATTCATCTGAAGATAAAGCAACTATTAAATAATCGCCCATTTCACGCGCTCTTCTTAGTAATTCAATATGACCATAGTGTAATAAGTCATAAGTACCATAAGTAATAACTCTTCTCATAAACGCTATCTCCTTAACATAATTTTTAACATTTTTTCATAATCTTAATTTAGCATAAATAAAATTTACATACCATTAATTTTATAAGTTATACTACACTATCTCTTTAAAGTACGCTTAACTAACTGTTTACTGCTAAAGGCAAATTTTTTAGGGATAACTTGTGCTTGAAAACGAAAATATCCTGGTCTTCCAATACCAACATCGATAAGCGTTTGACGCCACTTCTCGTAAGTGTCACGTGTCCAATTTGTTGCACCTTGCTCAACTGCTTGAATGATTCTAAACAACGCATCGCCAGAGTAGTTCGTATGTTGCATATCTTTAATGTAATGCGTGACCTTATCAATAAATTCAGGTGTAACTTTACTGTATTTTAATAAGTAAGCTTGGATAAGATAACTAACAATTAAATCATCCATTCGATAACTATAGTATGCTTTCTCATTTGTTAAAAGTAGCATCTCCATGACGTGCTGACGTACTCGTCGAGCATCTTCAATATAAGATATAAATGTATCAGCTCGTTTATCTGTGATTGAACCTTCTTGCTCATTATAGCCATATATAATGAGTGGTAGTAATTGGATATCGCGCGCTGTTAAATAAGCTCGTGTGACAAAGGTATGCTCTTCACAAAATACAACGTCTTCATCAAAACGTAATACACTAAATTTAGAATTAAATAATTTTCCACCAGGACCAATAGATTGCAAAATTTCAGGCGCTTGAGCTAAAGATACTAGTGATTCACGATTCATTTCCTCATGTGTCGGTACAATTTTCCAATCTCCTTGGACACCTCTACCAATTTGACCAATGACGATATCAACCTCTTGATTACGTTCATAGTAATCTATCATCTTATCTAGTCTTCCCGGTAAAAATTGATCATCTGCATCTAAAAACATAAATGCTTCAACATCATCAGACATTGCAGCTAATCCAAAATTTCTACTTGCAGCTGCACCTTGATTATCTTGATTGTAAATCATAATATTTTTAACTTCTTTTTGTAATTGAGTGAGCTCATGTCTCGAATGGTCTGTAGAACCATCATTCACACAAATGATTTCAGTCTCATGTGTTGTATCGATAGATTTGATTGCTCTACGTATTGTCTTTTCTGCATTATATACAGGTATTATGATAGCTATTTTCATCTTTTCACCATCTTTTCAATAAATTCTGTAACGCGTCGAACACTATCTTCACGATTATACTTATGCCAATTTTTAAATAAAGGTTTGAACAAGGCAATATCATTTCTAATTTTTAAAATTAATTCTTCTTCTGTTGTTACTTTATATTGTTGTGGAATTGCTTTATAAAATTGGTTTAAGCCACGAATTTTATCATATTTATGCTCGTCGTACACATAAAATAATGTTGGTTTGTCTAATAAACTCGCCTCAATAGGTAATGAACTATAATCACTAATAATCACATCCGCCATAATCATCAATTCTTGTGTTGTGGCTATAGATTGACTTTTTGAAATAGATGGATGTAATTGATTAATCAATGTGTACTCGGGTAGCGCTTCTTCAAAGCGAGCAACATCTATTTGTCTATTGTTTTCAGAACCTTCACGATAAGTAGGAACATAGACCACCAATTTTTTATGAATATTATAATGCTTTTTCAAACGTTCTTGCTCGGCCTTAAGATTGAATTTTAAATATTTTGATAGACGTGGTAAACCGAGTGGCAATAATTGTTCTTCAGTAGCTTCAAATGACTCTTTAAAACATGTTCCCATCTCTTTACCACCAATAAGATAATAATTAGTCGCTTGATACACGCGTTGATATTGTCTAACCATGGTTACATTAGTCAAATCAACTTGATGATCAGTCAGCCCAAAATTTTTCAGTGCGCCAGATGCATGCCACGTTTGAATAATCGTTTGTGTCTTCTTCTTAGTATAACCACCTAGCATTAAATAATACGTATCGATTAAAATGACTTTCGAACTACTTAATGCTTTTATATGTTTGACGATATATTTGTTTCCTGCTGGTATGAAAGTAATGTTGTTAAGATGTTTCAGCCCATATTGTTCTTCAAATTTTGCAATTACAGTTATTTTGTAACCTTTATTGTCTAATTCGTTAATAATCGGCATGACATCTTCAGGAAATGTCATGAGTACCGTAATTTGCTTTTTATCAACTTGTCTACTTTTGTAAATAAAATTCAATAATGTAATCATCAACATATATACTTTTTTAATAATTAGTCGCATACATTTACCTCTCATATTTTCATTATAAAAATTACAAATCAAAAATTGTCATTATGCTGTATACACAAAGTCCTTGATAAACGCATCAACATTTATCAAGGACTTTAAATTATAAGAAATCTGCGAAATGATCACGATATCTTCGATGTAAAATTGAACCTAGAACAAAGAAAATTAAAATAACTATCACGTTATAAATTAATAATTTCCAATGTTCTATAAAGTACCATTCGTGGAATAAAATCGCTGCACGATATGATTCAGCCAAGAAATAAACTGGATTAAATTTAATAATTTCACCAATTGTTCCACCAATACCTGAATCTTTAGGTACCCATAAAATTGGAGACATATAGAATAAAATTCTTAGCAAAGCCTGCATGATCATTTGTGTATCCCGTACAATAATGCCGAGTGTCGACGTAAATAATGCAACAGATGCTGTAAAGAAAAATGTCATTGGTACATAAATTAATAATTGTACAATATGAATAGAAGGGAAAATACCATTAACGATACAAATTCCTATAATAATTAACAATAAACCTATATGACCATAAAAACGACTGGTTACAGTGTAAGTTGGTATGATAGAAAGTGGGAAATTCATCTTTGCCACTTGATTAAACTTCATAGATACTGATTTAGTACCTTCAAGAATACCTTGGTTTACGAAGAACCACATACTAATCCCTACAAGTAGCCAATAAATAAAAGGTATCCCATGAATAGGTTGGTTACTTCTAATCCCCATACCAAATACAAACCAGTAAACCATGATTTGTAATGCTGGATTCAGTAATTCCCATGCTACACCAAGATAGTTATTCGTATTCGTTATTTTAATTTGAAATTGTGCAAGTCTTTGCACTAAGTAAAAATTCTTGATATGTTCTTTAAAAACAGATCCTACTGCCGACATTGAAATTAACCACGCTTTCAATTAAATATCCACAATGTATTTACATTTTTTATTTAAAATTAGGATAACTATATTATATATAACATTTTCTCAAAAGTTTAATATAATTATTACGTACATATAGTATTATTTTATATTGTAGAGAAGATTACTAGAAAATAAGAACCATAACTATGGACTTAATTTTCCAAAAAAAGTAGAATCTACTTATTGTTTACAAAAAGTTATTCAAAATCTCTTATACACTTTACACTAGGTTAATAAATTTAACAACTATTGTATGATGTATTATAATCTATATAAGTATTTATAAGGAAGGAAATATCATGAGCGTATCTGTAAATATAAAGAATGTGACAAAAGAATATCGCATTTATCGTAATAATAAAGAACGCATTAAAGATGCCTTAATCCCTAAAAATAAAAACAATACATTTTTCGCTTTAGATGATGTCTCTATAACAGCTCACGAAGGTGATGTCATAGGCTTAGTCGGCATTAACGGCTCAGGTAAATCTACATTAAGTAATATGATTGGTGGTTCTATTTCCCCAACTTCTGGAAATATTGAACGTAATGGTGAAGTCAGCGTCATCGCAATCAATGCAGGTCTGAATGGTCGTTTAACTGGTGTAGAAAATATCGAATTTAAAATGTTATGCATGGGATTCAAAAGAAAAGAAATCAAGCAACTTATGCCTCAAGTTATAGAATTTAGTGAACTCGGCGAATTTATCCATCAACCTGTTAAAAATTATTCAAGTGGTATGCGTGCTAAATTAGGATTCTCGATTAATGTTACAATTAATCCTGATATCTTAGTCATTGACGAAGCATTATCTGTTGGTGACCAAACTTTCACTCAAAAATGCTTAGACAAAATTTATGAGTTCAAAGAAGCGAATAAAACGATTTTCTTCGTAAGTCATAATATTCGCCAAGTCCGTGAATTTTGTACTAAAATTGCCTGGATTGAAGGCGGAAAGCTCAAAGAATACGGAGATTTAGAAGAGGTTCTTCCTAAATATGAGCAATTCTTAAAGGACTTTAAGAAAAAATCAAAAGCTGATCAAAAAGCATTTCGCAAAGGTTTAGATGAAAAACGCTTTATTGTTAAATAGCGATAATTATAATAAAAAATTTTAAAGGCGGATTCAGCCCTCTCGACTTGAATCCGCCTTCTTCATATTTAAAATAATTAGTATCAGATTAGCTACTTATTTTTGCTTTTTCATTTTTAGTTGTACTTTAAAAACTTTAAACATAAACTTAGGAATGCTACGCATACGTCCAATACGTTTCCAATCGATTAATAAACGATATACCCATTCGATATTTAATTTAATAAATAGTTTAGGGGCGCGTTTTTTTGTGCCACTATATATTTCAAATGAGCCGCCCACACCCATCATTACAGCTCTTTTAAAGGTGTGTCGATGTTTTTGAATCCATTCTTCTTGTTTAGGGAAACCCATTCCTACAAATATATAATCAGGATTAAAACGTTTTATGCGCTTGATTACCGTCTCATCATTTAAATCTATATAACCATGATGGTAATCGAATTGCGCCTGAGGGTATTTGTGTTGTAAATTTTTATGTGCTAGTGTGACTACTTCATTTTTGGCACCAAGTAAATATACTTTTTGATAATTTGTATGGGCAATCTTTAAACAATGTTCCATTAATTCAATGCCCGGCACACGTCGTTTCAACGGTGTTCTCAAACGATTTGATGCTTTAATAACACCTGTGCCATCCGGGACAACAAAATCCGCACTATTAATTAACTGTTTATAAGTACTATGCTCTGACGCATAATCAACGATTTCTGGATTAGCTGTCACGATAAACAAATTATCCTCAGTCTCTTGTGAGAAAAATGTTTTGACATGTTCAATCATATCTAACATGGTTACATTATTAAATTTAACACCTAAAATATCCACTTTAGTCGCTGTTGTCTCTTTTTGATCATGCATTTAAGTAATCTCCTTACTGTCTAAACAATTTTCATATGCATATATTATATGAAAATAGAGTCATAATAAATAACTATGTAGCTGCCTACATATATTTTCAAATGATTTATCTTCTTTTTTTAAGTTCTCTCATTAAAAGATACATCTAAAGTCTAAACGCTAAATCATCAAATTTACTTTATAATAAATACTATAATCTTACACTCGACGAGGTCAACTATGGTCTATTTAGAAAACTTTTTTACTACAACTATTAATTTAAATATATATTTAATCTGTATTATAGCAATTATCTATATTATGATTCATCAAAATAGACATCGTCAATTCAATCAATATTTAGATGTTTATTTAAATTATATTCCTGTACTTACACATGAATTCGGTCATGTATTATTCAATAAAATCAGTGGTGGACGTGCAAAAGATTTAGTCATCATCACACGACCTTCGGAACGACTTCAAACGATGCAACAAGGCTATGCCATTACCCAATCCAAGGGGCTCATTGGACAATTCATTACTACTCTAGGTGGCTATATTATGCCTCCATTAATGCTTTTAATTGGTCTAAGTGCTGCGTATTATGGTCACCCTAGTTTGTTCTTAAGCGCTTATATCATCATTTTCATTTATTTTTTAATGCTTACATCACGCAAACTATCACCTATCATTGTACTAATTATATTTATTGCACTTCTATACTTCTTAGTACAACATGATAATCAATTATTATTTTATTATCTAGTCACATTTATTTATCACCTTATACTAGGTGTCTTATTAGGTGAAGTTTTACAATCAAGTTGGACGATATTCAAACTGACTTTTCAGCGACCAATTCCAAGTTGGGATGGACGCACATTGACAGAACTTACACGCATACCAACTTCCTTATTCAGTACATTATGGATAGCGATTAACATATTATCGATATACTTAATGCTTATCTTTACAATTTAATAAATTCATTCAAAAAATCTCCAATAAAAAGGTATTATTGAACCTTTTATTGGAGATTTTATTATCTGATTTAAACATGCTCTGCGAAAATATTCATTGCATTATCATAACTTAGTATCGTTACAATATCATTTCGTTTCACAATCATTACTTTATTTGTTTCATCTTTAGTTACGATTTCAACATCATTTCCAATTGAAATATTTTTGCTAGAAAGGTATACTAAAATTTCGGTCTTATCACGCACTCGCTTAATCGTCACTTTATCACCAGGTTCAAATTCTAATAAAGATACCGTGAATTTCTCTTCAAAATGCTGATTTCTAGGGATAATACCACCGTGTGGACATGTTTCAGGATAATCAAGTATCTTATCCAAGCGTTCTACAAATAAATCTGAAATGCGATGTTCCAAGATTTCCGCTTCTTGATGGACTTCTTCCCAATTATATTGTAAAACTTCTATTAAAAATAACTCCAACAGGCGGTGACGCTTAATGATATCCAACGTATGTTTCAAGCCTTCATCTGAGAGTTTCACACCTTTATAGTGTTTCGTTTCAACATAACCAGCCTTTTCCAAGCGTCCAACCATTTCACTAACTGAAGGAGGTTTTATATTTAAGTACTGAGATAACTTTTTATTTGAGACAAAGGATGTATCCCCATCATTGGCTAATATTGCTTTTAGATAATCCTCTTTTTCTTCAGTTAACATCATTTCACCTCACCCATACATTCACTTTATTGTATCATGAATTGATAACGAATGTTATTCACCTTATTTAAACAAACCGTACCTTAATAAAAAAAGTGAGGCTAGGATAGAATTCCATTTGAATTCATTATCCCGACCACACTCTATTATATCTTCAATCATATTTATTAAGTTAGTCAGTTAAGCTATCAACGATAACCATTTCATCATAGTTTATCGCTTCTCTTAATTTCAATGCCGTACTTTCAGTAATCTCTCCATCGTCAGTTAAACTAGATAAAACACGGCGTTGTTCTCTTAAAGCATTTAATTTTATCTTCGTAATTGAATCTTCGGCACGCGTATTAAAGAAATTAGATGGCGATAAGTTATCTATTCTCATAAGATAACCGTCACAAATCATACCAACTTCTAATTTGTTATCTTCATTCGCTTCATCTACAAGACGACTAACAACATTATAATGAACAATCTTATTGATTTTAGAAAGTTCCATTAAGTTATCAGTAACACTTAATGATGATGCCGCATTGGTACGTGTACGTATACGACGTTTTAATAGTACAGCTCTCGCACCAACAATCATACGACGTATCAATGACGCTTGACGATACACTTGTGTACGTTCTGCATAACGCATGTAGTTTTCTAATACACTCGCAGTTATTTCACCATCATCGGCAAGTCGTTCTAACGTTTTCGTTTCAACCTTAAAAGCTAAACTCTGTAATCTTTCGAGTTCTTTTGAGTTCTCATCATCCTTTTCAACAGATTTCAAGAACGTTAATTTATCGTGATATTCTTTAATAACATTACCATAACGATAACTTGTTTCAAATGATGAATGATGATTCAAGTAATCTATGACATGTTCAAGAATATATATTCTAGCTTCTTTAAAATTCATACTTCCAATCTTAGCCTCAGGTGCACTAGATGTTACAAACGGCAATACAACTTGTGCAATCACAAGACTTATAATAACCATACCTGATGAAATAAATAGTAAATCATTACGATATGTAAACGCATGATGATCTGCTAAAAAGTATGGTAATGTTAATGCGATTGCTAACGAAATAGTTCCGTGCACGCCACATAGTGTCATGATAAGCGCATACATGCTTCGTTTAGGTGGCTTCTCTTTCTTCTTGTCTTCTCCTTCTTCATTCATTAATTTTTGGAAAGGACTGACAGATAAATAGAATAGAGGATAGAGCACATACACCCATATGAATCTAAATAAGTATACCGCTAACGCAACGAGTGCTGTTATCACAACTAAGAACAATAAATTGTGTGGTTCAGTCTTTACAATATTTCCAATTACTTCTGGAACTAAAAATCCTAATATTGAAAAAACAAAACCATTCAATGCATATCCTAAAATGTTCCAAGTGTGATTGTAACTCATTTGAAGTCGAGTACGTGTTTGAGCGATACGATCACGTTCAAAACCATGTACTAAACCTGCTACAACGGCAGCAATAATACCTGACGCATGAAACATTTCAGCAACAAGATAAGTAACAAATGGCGTTAATAGTTGTAAAAAAGTAAACATATTAATGTTTTCTATGCCACGTCTTGTAAGTGTTAAACGGAATCTAACAAGCGCAATACCAATAAGTAAACCAATAATCGCACCACCGATTGACGCGATTAGAAATTGTTGCACCGCTTCAAATAATGAGAATGAACCAGTAATTAAAACACCTACCGCTATTTTGAATGAGATGATACCTGCTGCATCATTAAGTAATGATTCACCTTCAAGGATAGTCATAGCACCTTTAGGTAAAACCTTACCTTTTGTAATAGCTTGCACTGCCACAGCATCAGTTGGACATAATATTGCGGCTACGGCAAAAGCTGCACCAATAGGAAGTGTCGGCCAAATCCAATTAATAAATAGACCTACACCAATAACAGTTGTAATAACGAGTCCTAAAGCCATTAACATCACTGGTTTAATATAACGACGTAAATGAGCTCTCGAAACGTTAACACCTTCCACAAAAAGTAACGGTGCAATCGTTGCTACCATAAAGAGTTCTGAATCGAAGTTAAATTCTACAGGTACCGGCGTTAAAAAGAGGAGCATTCCTAAAGCAATTTGAATGAATGCCAGAGGCACTTTGGGTAAAAAAGTATGAACAAAGGAGCTTACAATAACTACTGCTAGAAATATGAGAATCGTTTCAAATATTTCCAAACTTCCACCCCATTTTATACTTCATATTTAATTGGAGAAATAAGACTTGCCTAATATAAAAATAAGTTTTATGTCTATTTATATCCTGATAAAATACATCTTAAACTCACAATCGGTTAATTATAATTTTACCATTAAAGTTACAATGAATTAACTAACTTGCATTCATTTCTAATCTATTTTAATTAAATTGAAGACACTATAATTCACTTCTAAACCATACATACATTTTTCATTCCCTATTACAATAAAATTCAGTAATGGATTGAAATAGCGGTCCTTCCTCTTCTTTTATAAACGGAAGATTAATTTAGTTGACGTATTTTTAATCTTTACTAAAATTTTAACCGTATAACAATTCTATTTTAAGGAGTTAAAATTATGAATATATTTTCAGAAAAGGAAAAACTCAAATTATTATCAGATATCGTAGAAATTAATTCGGTGAATGATAATGAAATTGAAGTTGCAACTTATTTGAAGGACTTATTTGAAGCGCACCATATTAACGCAGAAATTGATGTTATTGAAGGTAAACGTGCTAACTTAATTGCTACAGTCGGCAGTGGTAGTCCAGTTGTTGCAATTTCAGGTCACATGGATGTTGTATCGGAAGGTGATCAAAACGATTGGGACTATCCACCATTTCAAATGACTGAAAAAGATAATCGATTATTCGGTCGTGGTACCTCAGACATGAAATCTGGACTTATGGCTTTAGCTATTACGATGATTGAGTTGAAAGAGAATGATGCACTACCTCATGGTACGATAAAATTTTTGGCAACTGCCGGCGAAGAAAAGGAACAACTTGGTTCCGCACAATTGTATAAGAAAGGTTATATGAATAATGTTGATGCTTTGATAATTGCCGAACCATCTGAAACGAATATTGTTTTTGCTCATAAAGGATCGATGGATTATAAAATCACTTCTAAAGGAAAGGCCGCACACAGCTCTGTACCTGTCGTAGGATTTAATGCAATTAAAACATTAATTCAATTTATACAAGATATCGATACAGAATATGAACGTATTTCGAAAGAATTAAAAAGCGAAAAGCTAGATTTCTCACATCTTATCAAACACATTCAATCACAATTACAACAAGAAAACAATTTAGATGAAGAAGAAGTTGAACGTGTGATTTCTGGACTTGTTATTAGCAATACTATTTTACATGGTGGGAACCAAGTCAATTCAGTTCCTGATACTGCAACTGCTGAATTTAATATTAGAACAATTCCAGAATATGATAACGAAAAAGTTAAATCACTATTCAAAACGTATTTAGAAGAAGTTAATAAGCAAGGCGGACAGTTAGAAGAAGATTTATACTTAGATTTAGATCCAGTATTAACAACTGGAGATAATCAATTAATTAAGATTGGGCAACGCGTAGCTAAACAAATATTTGGAGAGGATATTGTCGCATCACCAACCGTTGGTGTAACAGATGCTTCCAATTTATTGCGCGATAAAGATGAACACTTTTCTTTCCTAATGTTTGGACCAGGAACAGTACCTCATCAAATAAATGAATATGTCGAAAAAGAGAAATATCTTCGTTTTATCGATTACTATAAGGAATTGCTTATAACTTATTTAAAGAAATATAAGTAACTAGCGATCATCTTAAACTAATATTTATACTGAGAAAACTTTATATTTAAACGTGTATGTTATCCTTTAGTTGAGTCTTACATTCATAGGAGGATATCATGAAAATTTCATGGATTTTTTGGTGGATAATAAGTGCGTTTGAAGTTTTAAGTTTTTTAGGATTTGCATTTTTACTTTGGCAACGATCTGCAGATGCAGCAGGTGTTATACAAACTACCGAAGTCAAATGGATTAATATTGCTGTATTGGGATTAGCATATCTAATTCCATTCTTGATACAAATCGTATGGCTAATTGTTAATCTCATTTATTCAAAACGCAAACAAGCAACAATTTAGATTATTTACTAAGTTAACGCAAATTAAGTAGATGTGAGGGATTAAGGCAATGAATCTAAACATTCTGTCCAACTCCCTCTTCTTTTTTATTTAATCAACCTTGTTCTGAACCCTCTTCTTTTTACATTTTCCCTTTTATATTTTAAATTGTTTCACTAATTTTTTTTATGAATTTACTTAAATCATTAGAAATAGGGTATGATTCAACAAATAATATAAAAATACAACTGTCTACTTTTAATATACTTATTACCTTAAATAAGGGGTGTAAAGAATGTATGTTCCTAAATATTATGAAATGAAGGATTTCAAACAAATTAAGCACTTTATGATAGAACATAATTTCATTACCATTATCACTACTGACAATTCTGTACCAATAGCCACGCATTTACCTGTTATCGTCGAGGAACACGATAATCATTTATATGTGTCTGGGCACTTTTCTAAGAAAAATAAGCAATGGACATCGATTAAAAATAATGAAGATATACTTATGATATTTCACGGTCCGCACGCTTATATTTCATCTACTTGGTATGAAACAGAGGATGTACCAACATGGGATTATCAAATTGTACATACTTATGGCTGTGGTGAGCTATTAGATGAGGAAACGCTTATCACTGATTTATCCAAGTTGCTGTATAAATATGAACAACATCGTTATAATGGCGCAACATGGAATAATATTTCTGACCAAACAAAGCAACAAATCCACGGCATTGTTGGTTTTAAAGTTAAAATTAACAAAATTGAAGCTTCATACAAATTGAGTCAAAATCGCCCTCAAAAAGACAGGGAGAATATTACAAGACACCTTTCAGATAGTAGTAACACGATGCATAATAGTTTAGCTAAAGAAATAGATACGAATTAGAATCAAATTCATGTCATATTATATAGAAGTCCTTTATGATGAATAAATTTAAATTTGTTCTTCTTATATGCTCTTTTTTACTAATGATTGCAACCTTGTTCTTTTGGACATTATTTCTGCCACCATTGTCTGAACTTGAAGGCGAGAATGCATTGGCATAAATGGTTGTGTTTGTCCCATCTATAATTGCGTACCCAATTTTATTTCCGATTATATGGCTTTTAGAAATCTTTTATCTTTTTACAACGAAACACTGGTCTTATATGGACTTATTATTTTTATTACTTAGTTTAGTAACGCCAATCTTATTATTGGTTATTCATTTTATAATCGCTACATTACCCATACCTTTCCTACTTCTTTACATTTATTTAAGTATATTGACCGTGTTAATGACACTGGTCTCTTATATAAATTTTAAAAAATGAGATTGAGCATTTCAAAGTAGTAGTCTTAACTATTACTCATTCATGTTCAATCTCATTCATTGATTTAATCAATCTTTAGTTTCTCTTCTAGCTTCTGATAAACTTTCGATTTTTTCTTCTTGCTGTTTTTCTTTTTCTTTCTGTCGCTGCTTCTGAACATCGTAATAAATTTTTTCACGACGCTCTTCTCGAATTCGAGCTCGATTTTTAAGTTCTTCTGTAGAATTGTATTCTTTAGAACTTAATAAAATGGAAGATCGACTTAGTGCATCATCTTTGCGATACATGTATGCACCTGTACGATATGCTGCTCTGGCAACTAAATGCATACCTACCGGTGATGTTAAATTAATAAAAACAATTGATAATAATAATCTAACACTAAAGAAGCTTTGTTCATTCGTAAAGTAAATTAATACACCCACTAATGTTAGTAAGACAGATAGCGTAGAACTCTTGGTAGATGCATGACTTCGTAAAAAGACATCTTGAAATTTTACAATTCCAATTGCACTAATGACGGCAATGATACTGCCTAGAAATATGAGGAAAGCGGCAATCAAATCAATGATTTCGTTTATTTGTGCCATTGAATACTCGACCTCCCCCTATAAATCTAGAAATAGATACAGAACTTACAAATGAAATAATTGCAACAAGCATTATGGAATCAAGGAACGAAACAGTATTATAAATAACACTAACTATACCTATAATGCACATGATGACAGCACTGGAAGCATCGAATGCCACAACCCTATCAGCTGTAGTAGGTCCTTTGATTAAACGGAATAATCCAATTATGAACGCTATGCCAAATAATACTAATGCACTTGTAATAAAAAAATTCGTGAGCGTTTCAATCATTGTGACACCTCCGTAATCAAGTTTTCATATTGTTTTATGCTTTTAAGCAGACTTTCTTTTTCTTTTTCTGAAACCTCTATACTGTGTATAAAGAATTTATTGGTAGTCTTCGAAATACGAATAACTGTTGAACCAGGCGTAATAATGATTAGAATAGTTAAAAACGTAATTGCCCAATCATTTTTTAAATTCGTTTCATATGTTAATAACCCAGGATTCATATGTCTCGTTTTAAATAGAATATAATTAATAATACTAATACTAGAAGTAATTAATTGGTATAAATACACACCTAAGAACTTAATAGCAATCCATATCTTCTTAGGATAAAAAGCTTGTCCAAAGAAACGATGTAATATATAAATTACGATTAAACCAATGATGAAGCCAGATACGAAGGTAGAGAATTGAAATGAGTCTTCATCTTGAAACAGTACCCATAAAAATGCGATTAATATGTTCAATACAACTTGTCTCATTTATTTCCCTCCTTCAAATGTGAATTGACAATGCTATGGAAATAATTATCATCCATATTCAATTTTGTTGCATTTTCAGTAGCATTCATCACAACTGGCGCTGCAATACCCATTGCAAGTACGACTGCGACTAAAATACCCAGAATCGTTTTACGGTGCTTAGGTAGTGGATTGAAATCAACCTGTTCACCATCATTGTCTCCAAAGTACATAATAAATAAAATTCTAAACAGACTATACATTGCTAATAGACTTGTGATAATCATTAACGCTAAGCCAATGTAGTTACCATTTTCAATCGCACCTTGGAAGATGAGTACTTTTCCTGGGAAACCACTAAATGGCGGTACGCCTCCAATCGCAAATATCATAACAACAAATGCAACACCAAAGAATGGTTCTTTCTTAGCTAATCCACATAAATATTTATATTCGCGATAACCAGACATATAAACTAAACTACCTATAATAAAGAACAACATTGTCTTCACAATAATGTCATTCGCTAGATAGAAGATAGCACCATGTACACCTGCAAAGGTATTGGAACCTAGACCTAAAATGACAAAACCTATCGATAATATAACTTGATATGAAGCCACTTTCTTAATATCACGATATGCAATAACACCGAAAGCGCCTATAAGCATTGTGATACATGACATAAATACTAACAATGGATGTGTCACACCCGTATGTTGATCAAATAGAAGTGTAAAGAAACGAATGAGTGCATATGCTCCTACCTTCGTCATTAACGCTGCAAATAAAGCGGCAAGTTCAGTGTTAAGCACTGCATAAGCTTTAGGCAACCACATAAATAGTACTAAGGCAGCTTTCGAACCAAAGGCCACTATAAATACAATTGAAATAATAATAATCGCTTTATTATCATGGATTTGATCTAAACGTAAAGCAACTTGTGAGAAGTTTAATGTTCCAACCATCTTGTATAATAAACCAATACCTAGCAAGAATAACCATGATCCTACGATATTCAGTACAACATAAATAATGGCTGCTCTTAATTGTTCGACAGATTGTCCTAACGTTACTAATACAAATGAAGCTAGTAACATGATTTCAAACATAACATACAGGTTAAATAAATCAGATGTTAAGAAAGAGCCAATAACGCCTGTTGTTAAGAATAAGATGAAAGTAGGCAAGTAGTATCGATTTACACGATCTTCCCCACGACCAAATCCGTATGACATAATGAGTGTCACAACAAATGACGCCACTGTAACCATAACTAAACTCAGTGAATCACCTAAGAATTGGATACCATAAGGTGCTGCCCAACCACCAAAATCAAGCGTAATGGGTTTATGTTGTAAGACGTATATCAATAAACATAATGAAATAATTGTATTAACAGACATTGTTCCAATATACAAAATTTTAGACAACCTGTTCTTTTCTTTAGTAAAAACAAGGACTAATGCACATAACAATGGTAATAGGATTGGAAGGACTAATAAATTACTGTTCATTTTCATCCTCCTCTCCTCTTAATACATCAATATTTGCTTCTTTAGTAACACGGTATGTTCGATAAACTAATACTAGTAAGAAGGCAGTCATTGCAAACCCGATAACGATCGCAGTTAAAACAATAGCCTGCAATAATGGATCCACATAATTAGTATTAGAACCGTGAATTAAAGGTTCCGTCATCTTATTACTATAATGACCCATACTCATAATAATTAGATTTCCCGCATGCGTATAAATCGAAATACCTATAACAATTCGAATTAAGTTGAGTGATAGTATCATGTACGTTCCTATAAACACTAAAAATCCTATCACAAGTAATAATATTAAATTCATGATTTACCACCACTCAAGGCCAACATAATTGTTACGATGACGCCGACAACCGTTAACAATATCCCTAATTCAAACAATGTAATTGTCGTTACATGTAATTCACCTAATAATGGAAAATGGATGTATGCTTCACTTTGGTATAGGAACGATTTACCAAAGAAAACCGGAATGATTGCAGTAAGTGCTGAGATTATGGCACCAACAATCATTAACTTTTTAAAATCAATAGGTAAACTTTCTAATACTTCATGTACATCAAAAGCTAGAAACATTAGGATAAAGGCCGAACTAAAGATAAGACCACCTATAAAACCGCCACCAGGATTGTTATGTCCCGCAAAGAAAACATAAAAGCCGAATGTTAATAAAATAAATACGACGATTTTAGTAACGGTTCTTAACACAACATCATTTTCTTTCATCTTGGCCCCTCCTATCTTTGTAATGTAATAATGTATAAATACCTAAACCGGCAATAATTAAGACGATACCTTCAAACATTGTATCTAAGGCTCTGAAATCTCCTAAAATAGCATTTACAATGTTTTTACCACCAGTCAATTCATAGGCATTCGTATAATATTTAGAAATTGACTCTAGACCATCACCTTGTTGCGCAATAAATATGAGCGTTACTACGGCTCCAGCCATAATAAATGATACGATAATTTTGATTGCTTCTTTTTTCATATTCGCTGTTGTACGAGCGATATTTGGCAATCTAGAGAAACTTACAATAAAGAGAATGGTCGTAATTGTTTCTACTACTAATTGAGTTAACGCTAAATCTGGTGCTCTCATTAATAAGAAGAATAATGCAACACTGTAACCAATAATTCCATTTAAAATGACCATTGTTAAACGTTGTCGAATAAACACTAACGCTATACCGACAACACTAATCATAATGCCTAAAATAACTTCCAATGGACCAAATTCTGAAACTTCTATTTGATGTAACTTTGGCAAACCTACTTGGAATATGCCATATGCAATTAATATAGAGAAAATAAGAACCGTTATAATATTATAATGGTTTAATCTGTTATTCATTAAACCTCGAATCATTTGACCTGAATAACGTTCAAATCCTCGATACACGTTGCGATAAGAATTTGTAATAGAAGCATATTTAATGACTTGATGCGTAATAGCTTTCCAGTTTACTTTTAACGCTACAATGAGACCAACTATAATAACAATCACACTAAAAATGAGTGGCAAATTAACACCATGCCATTGAGAAACATGCGGTGCTATTGCATCTACGCTACTACCCAAATTGGTAACATTTCGTAGTGCCGGCAATACTAAGTGCTCAGTGAAAAGGTTGGGAATAAAGAAAATTATTGGTATCATAACCATTAAAATTATTGCAGGTAAACTGAACAACCAAGGTTCATGAATATGTTTCTTTGGCACTTTCTTTTCATCAAATTCTCCCCAATAAGTTTCTTTAAGCATGTAAACTGCATACACAAAAGTAAAGATACTTGCTATAACACCAATAGCTACAACAATAATCGTTAACGTTAAACCAAATTGTTGAAGTTTGATTGCGCTAACTAAAGAATCGAAGAACATCTCTTTACTTAAGAAACCATTTAACAACGGCACACCTGCCATTGATAACGCAGCAAGTGTCATAACTAAATTCATTTTCGGGAAGAATTTACGCATTCCACTTAGTCGGCGAATATCTCTCGTACCAGCTTCATGATCAATGATTCCGACACCCATAAATAGAGCACATTTAAATATTGCGTGATTCATTAAATGGAATAAACCGGCGAATAAAATTAATGTATACGTCTCTGACATTGGACCTGATGAATGTTGCGCAACACCTCCACCTAGACCAACCATCGACATAATCATTCCTAATTGGCTAATTGTTGAATACGCTAAGATACCTTTTAAATCATATTGTCTTAAGGCCGTTACAGAGCCAAATATCATTGTAATCAAACCTACAAAAGTAACAATATAAATATAACTATCACTTAAACCTAAGATAGGCGTGAATTTAAATAGTAAAAAGATACCAGCTTTAACCATAGTAGCTGAGTGTAAATAGGCACTTACAGGGGTGGGTGCAGCCATGGCTTTAGGTAGCCAAATATGGAGTGGAAATTGAGCTGATTTCGTAAATGCACCTATTAACAACATTATCATCATTGGTATAAATAGAGCATGTTTACTAATGCTATGACTTTGAGTAAGTAATTCTGAAATCGTATTTGTACCAGTAATGATATACAACATAATGAATCCTGTTAATAAGGCTAAACCACCTAAAACAGTGATAATAAATGATTGAATGGCGCCTAATTGACTTTCGGCATTGCTATACCAGTATGAAATTAATAAGAATGACGATACACTTGTTAATTCCCAGAAAACATACATTAAGATAGTATTATTTGAGACTACAATACCCAACATACTAAACATGAATAATAATAAATATAAGAAGAAACGCGGTAAGTTATCTCTATTAACAGATAAATACTGAGTAGCATAAAAGAATACTGCCACCCCTATAATGGAGATAATTAATCCAAACATTAATCCTAGACCATCTAATCGAAAATCTAGATTAACATCAATAGCGGGCATCCATGGAATTTTAAATTCTACAAATTTTCCATGTAGAACATTAGGAATTTGGGCTAAGAAATATCCCGAAGCTAAAATAGGTGCTAACAAAGCAATATATCCAGCGAACCGTCTCAATGGCTTAATAAACAACGTCATTAAGACGATTAACATAATAACTATTAGTCCACCTAGTAAATATACTAAGCTCATCAAAAGCCTCCTTTTCAGTAAAAATCAATTATAAATTTAAAGCGATAATTGTATGAAGTTCATCATCGGCAGACAACCCGATAAATTTCACCGTTTCTTGAGTTGTCTGATGACCTAAATATTTTTGTATGATTGCAATAGAAATACCTGATTGATAAGCATGATAAGCAAATGTTTTTCGCAAAGTGGTCAATCCAATATGACACAAGCCTAACTCTTCAGCGGCATGATGAATGATTCGGTAAGCTTGTTGTCTAGATAACTCTTTATGTGTTCTTATCGATTGGAATAATAAATGATCATCCATAAGCTTATTATATTCAATAAATCTTCTAACCTCTTCACGTAAATCGTTTGGTAACAAGATTTTGATTGCGGGCGCACATGACTCAATCCAAGATGATTTTATTTCATCTTGATCAATCATTTTGACGTCTTTCACTTTTAGATTTAATAAATCTGTTAAACGTATACCCGTATGTATAGCTAATTTAAATAAAAGATAATCTCTATCAGATTTCTTTTTTAATACATCATACATCTTTTTTATATCATCTTTATTTCTGATCGGTTCAACTTGATTCATTTATCCACCTCATAAAAGTTTCTTATTTAATGATAAACCATATTTTAGTAACATTAAATGTTTTTGCTCAAATTTCTTTAAATAAATGTGTCCCTTTTTTGAATGGATTTCGATATATAGAGTGAAAGGAGGTGACAAACATATGAATGAAATTTCACAATTATCTGTTGTTTGCACGCATATCACTCACGACGCAAGTGGTAAAGCGAAAGAAACAAAACGTCGTTTTACTAACTTAAACACTAAAGCCACAGATTCAGAAATCAGATCATTCGTCAATATCATTGCACATCTGATTAATGAAACATTCGATAAAGTTGAGGTGGTTAAAACACAAGTTTTATCCTAATTTAACTTAAAAATTAAGAAAGGAGGTATTCTACATGTCAAAGACTTTAGAACTTGCTTTTAAAACAAATTTAAATAAAACTGCTAAATTGCAATTCCCACAAGTTAACGTTGCTGTATCTGAGGCTGATGCTAAAGCCGCTATGGATAATATTATTAAACTTAATATTCTACAACCTACAGTTGGCACACCTATTAAAGCCACTTCTGCTAAATTAATAGACGTTACGAGTACTACTCTATTTGAAACTAAATAACACATTCTGATGTTTCAATGAGTGTGAGACAAAAAAATGTTTCATGACTACTGCGTATATTCGTAATAGATGACTAAACTGACAAGACGCTTAAATCAAGCTTTTCTCACTTCTAGTCAACCTTGCGAAGCTAGGATGAAGAATTCGAAAAGAATTCTGTCCTAGCTTCTTTTTTTATAATTAATACTTCAATAATTTATATTCTGAGCCCACCATTAGTAAAACGCGTTGATATTCGTATTTTGAAATTGGAAACTAAAATGCGTATAATAATGATGGTTTAGTTATGAAAGAAAATATAGGGGGTCTATCGTGGCATTTTTATTTATACTCGGTATTGTGGCTGGTATGATGGTCCCAATCCAAACCTCAATCAATTCTCGCCTAGGACGATATACAGAATCATCTTTTTATGCATCTACCATTTCATTTTTCGTAGGTACACTATTTTTATTTATTTTAAATATGATTTTTAATCCTAAATTATTTGACGCTTCATTTTATAGTGGACATACAATTGACTATCATTGGTGGGTTGGTGGTCTACTAGGTGTTTGTTTCTTAACAGGAAACTTATTATTACTGCCTCGTTTAGGCGCAGCGTTAACTGTTGTCATGACAGTAGCTGGTCAAATCATCATGGGGGTCTTCATAGATACTTTCGGACTACTTGGCGCAAGCAATCATTCATTTACTTTCCTAAAAGCAGTAGGCATCATAATCCTATTCTTCGGTATCCTATTAATGAACTATATACCTAAAAATAAACTCCAAGAAAAAACAAATCATATGTTTTATGTTTGGCTTATCATCGGCTTTATATTTGGGTTTGCGCCACCATTACAAACTACAATTAACAGTGGTCTAGCTCAGCAAATGCATAATTCGCTATTTGCCGCACTCGTATCTTTCACTGTTGGTACATTAGCATTATTCATTTTAACGTTAATATTTAACAGAAGTCTTAAAATTAAAATCACACGCCCTGATATCGGTAAAATCAAGCCAATACATTTTATTGGTGGTGTTCTAGGCGTTGTATTTGTCACATCAAATATAATTCTGATGCCGTTTTTAGGTGCAGCACTGACAACTATCGTCGCAATGTTAGGTCAAATGTTAATGGGCGTTATCATTGATCATTTCGGTTTAGGCGTTCGCAAGAATCCAATAACACTTCGCAAGTTTAGTGGGCTAATTGCCATAGCTATAGGAATTATTTTGTTACGCCTCTTTTAGTTTTTACAACACTATATTAATATCTTTATTTAAAATGTCTTCTTTTCTTAGTAATTGAGAAGACATTTTTTTATTTATACGATATTACACATATTCGTTATATCGCCATTGTATAATAGTTGTATAAAAATTTTATAGAGGTGATCTTATTGAAGACATTTTTTACCCCGTTAAGAATTTTAATTGCCACACTTATCCTCCTCGTCATATCCTTTGTATGTTATATTTATGCAAAAACTCCAACAGAACCTGACACATCTAAAATAGAAACCATTACTGCAAAACCTCAATACTCTCTTTCATTCATTGGCGAACAACAACCACAAGAAAGTTTCACTTTATATTTCAATCCATCTTTAGGAAATGTTTCTTCCTTACTTGTCAAAAATGATGAAATCATCCATTCTGATACACCTTTATTAGAGTATTACAATCCGCTCCTTGAAAAGCTTATTGTAGATAAAAAGAAGGCCCTATCCTCACTTATCAACCATTCACCGAAACAATCAATTAGTCAACAGTTAACGCTAAACAGCCAAATATTAGAACTCCAAAGTCGACTTCAAACACGCATTAATTCCCCTATTTCTGGAAAAGTAACTATCCTAGAAGCACATCCTTCTAAATTAAATACAAAAATAATGCAAATTAATAGCGAAAAACATATTATTCGTGCTAATATAACTGAATCTCAATTGGAACATATTAAAGCTAATCAAGATGTAAACGTTACAAGAAATCACTCCAAATTATTTACTGGTAAAATTCTTTCTATCATTCAAATCCCTTATAAAGTAGAAAAAGGTGAATCAATTTATCAAGTAGATATTTCGACTCAAGATCAATACCCTTTTGGACGCCACTTTGATATCGATGTTGGAACTTCTAAAATAGAACTACCTATAAGTTCAATTTATGAAAATTATTATGTTTTAATTACACAAAATAACAAAATTATTAAAAGAAGAATAGAATATACTAAAAGTCAAAAAAATGGGTATATTATGGTATCCAATGGATTAAATATTGGAGATAAAGTGATTGTGCATCCTTCATCATCACTTCTACAAAAATAGCAGTGATTTTTTGCAATTGTATATTCATATTAAAATTTATTATATAGAGCGAAATAATAATTGTTCTTAATTAATTGATTTTTATAAATTGCTTTGAAATTCAAATAAAGAATATAATAATCAAAATATTGTTTTATTAAGTACTTTTTTGTTTACTTCTTAATTTCATTTAGTTATAATTAACTAAATAATATAGCATTAAATTAATTTAATAAAATTCTTTTAATCTAAATTATTTAAGTAATTTTAACTATTATAAGACGTTATATATAATTTAACGAGCAAAATAGAAAAAGTGCACAATTAGTTGGGGAGGTTTCAAAATGGCAATTTCAAAAATCAATGATTGTTTCGAATTATTAGCAATGATCACATACGCAGATAAATTAAAAAACATCATCAAAAAAGAATTTTCAATTAGCTTTGAAGAATTCGCAGTTTTAACATATATTAGTCAAAGTAAAGAAGAGGAATATTATTTAAAAGATATCATTAATCATTTAAACTACAAACAACCACAAGTAGTTAAAGCAGTGAAAAATTTATCTCAAGAAGATTATTTTGATAAAAAACGTAATGAACACGATGAAAGAACTGTATTAATTCTTGTAAATAATACACAACGTAAAAAAATCGATTCATTATTAAATAAAGTAAATACTCGTATCGAAGAAGCTAACAAAGAAACTGAATTATAATTTCTTTGTGGCTTTTCTAATTCTATTTGTTTCGATATGAATTTATAACCCTGAGATATTATTTTTAAATAACAAAGCCAGTAAATGAAATCCGTAAATTTCACTTACTGGCTTTTTTTATATCATATGACGTATTACGAATGTATTTTAAATTATAATATTTTCATCTAATATATTAATGTAAAAGCTTTATATCATGATTCATCAAACAGGCATCCACTTATAAAAATAACTGATATCATTTAATGATTCACTTCTGTTACCTGTTCAACATTTTCTAAAAAACTTAAATATAAGACTAGAAACTTATCTTCTTCTTCAACATAGGGTGCATGTCCAGATTCTTCAAATAAAACCTTCTCAATATTTTGATAACGCTCTTCTATTTTATAATGATTCTTATCATTTATAATTGGATCATAGCGTCCGTTTATAATTAATGTAGGAACTTTAACATAATGCGTGTACCCTTTATTCGCATAAGCCGTATCTAAAAGTGCTCTGCTTGCTATAGCACTATCCTCGGAATTTTGTTTACTGTATAAGCGTTGCCGTTGAATCCATTTCATTGCTGATTCTTGTTCTTTATAGATATACGGGAATAATAAAAGTAATGCTTCAGATTTATTAAACCCTGCAATTTCGTCTTGGTGCTCAATCATTAATTTCGTAAAACCATGAACGATATCCTCAGCTTTTGAAGAGATAATTGTTAAAGATAATACATGATTTTCATGTTTTTCGGTAAATTCTCTAGCAATAATCCCTCCCATATCATGACCTAATAGATGCGCTTTCTTTAAGTTTAATTTATTGATAAGTACATATAAATCTTTCACATGTTCTTCTAAGTTATATGAATCAGGACGTGACGATTTACCATGTCCTCGAACATCATACACAATCACTCTATAGTTTTGTTGGAGTTGTTTGTTTAATAAATCAAACGCTGCCGAATTACCATCTAAGCCATGAATTAAGATAACGGGGCTGCCATGTCCTTCATCTTGATAAGCTAATTTTGTTTGGTTTAACGTTTCGATTTTTTTCATATTGGCACCTCCCTTAATTGTTACTATACCCACTTCATTAAAAGTTACGCTATGAATGTTCTTAACTTTATTAAAATAATTATCATATAAATATTTTTTTAAATTAAAAAAAGCACTTGTAACAAGTGCTTTTTAACGCAGTCAATGACTGCCAATATAATAACGCCTGAGAGATTGCTTATGTACCAGGCTCTACTCTCAAGTTAATTTACTTATCTATTTTGAACTGGGAATGTAAACTCAAATAATATTTATTTCAAGCTTATATTAATTAAGCGTTACACCCTCGTCCTTGATGATAATTTAATTGTATAAAAAACGATCAATGCCACTATCATGATCCATATAATAAGAGAAATGATTTGTGCAATTTCAGGTTTTGTCACTACTGCATCAATCGTCTTTTGACAGAATAATAAACCAATTGCTGTGTACTCTATTTTTTTAAAAAAGACACCAATTAAGCTCAGTATAATACCTATAAAAAAAACGACTTGATGACTATAAATAGTGATGGGAATGATTCCCCAATTTAGATTAAAAGCACGCATAATGATTAAAATTAATGCAATTATCGCAATGATATACCCTAGTATCATTTCAAAACGATTGCTATATAGAAACTTCTTCTTATCAATACGAATATTAATAAAAACCGTTAATGGAAAAATGATTATACAATAGAATATAGAAATTGCTGTAGCAGCTTGAAATGGCACATATTGCTTATCATAAAGATATGATATTAAGATAAAATTCATAATAAAGAAAATAACAGGATTCGTTTGTAAACCGAATAAATTTCGTTGAATAATCAAAATGATTTGTGCTGGAGATTTGCCACGATAATCTAAATAATCTTCATCTTTTGATTCAGACTTTTTCAAATCATTGCGCAAATTTTCTTTTATATCATCGATTAAATTAGGTGCCATCCCTTTGTGACTAAAGTAATCGTTAATATTTTCAAGTAACACTTTATCGTTGGTTCTCATGAGTTACTCCTTTGCTATAGTTTAATAACATCTATACGATTTGTTAATTGTTCAATTTAAAATTTTATCATACATTGACATTATTTTCTGTTTAATGACGAAAAATAAGAGCATGACGTTATTCAAAAGTTAGAATTTAACGTCATGCTCCTAGTGATGAAATTATAAAATTTGTTATTTTTATTATTTAGCAAGATCAATACGATATAATTTTAAGTTTTTATCTTGAGGTGAATTTGAGCCAAATTGATAGCTTGTTTTACCTTTTTGAATATATCCAAAATTGCCGCTTACTTTATTATATTGAACTCGTGCCACTGCATTTTGGCCTAAACTTTTCTTAACTTGATTATAAGTTGGGCCATTAGCTTCATTATAAGTCATAGAAACTCTAGTAACATAACCTTGGTTCTTTTTACCTACTGCAGTTACAACTAATAAACCTTTATTTGTGCGATACTCATAATAACCTTCATTGTTGCTTGGATTTTTAGAAT
Organism: Staphylococcus sp. HMSC069D12; assembly: GCF_001810405.1. Taxonomy (NCBI): domain Bacteria; kingdom Bacillati; phylum Bacillota; class Bacilli; order Caryophanales; family Staphylococcaceae; genus Staphylococcus; species Staphylococcus sp. HMSC069D12. Next base: position 18,045 of record NZ_KV801108.1, on the reverse strand, counting down.
AAATCGGTGTACCATATTTGTTTGAAACATTTTTGATTGATTCGCCTAGTGTAATATTTTCTAAAGATTTTTCACCTTGATTTAATTGTTGAACTGTTTGAATTGTATTACCGCTAGCTGCTTCAGCATGATTAATGCCTACTCCTGTCATTACTAGTCCAGAGACTAAAAATGCCGCTACTAATTTTTTCATAAGCACTCTCTCCTTTATCTCGTTTCTCGTCTTGTGCTTATTCATAGTATACCCCATTTATTACTAAAATAACAGTATTATTACGAAAATGTTACAAATTAGGTTATTTTATGTAACAAATTAGGATGACGACTGAAGTTATCCTAACAACAATTAGTGTTCAGGCATATATTTCTTAATAAATGGTGTTACATCTTCAATAAACTTACCTTTCTCTTCCTCAAAAGGATATAAACTTGATTGAGCATACACATTAAATTGTGACTCTTTAACTAAATCGGCTACTTCTTTAGATTCAAGTGTTGTAATACGCTCACCATGTTCTCCCGCAATAATTAACGTCGGTTTCGTTACATGTTCAAATACGCTTGAAATCGCAGTTTCTTTGAACACATCTTCAATCGCTTGTGTCTCCTCTTTTGTAGAAATTGCATTCGTATCCTCAACATGTTTTAAAAACTTATTAACTTTTCTCGGCTTATGATAACGATGCTTTTCTAAAAACTTATTTTGTTTTTCGTCATCCCAGTTTCTAATTTTATGTGAATATTTTCTGAATAAACGTTCTTCAGGTAATTCACCCTCAATAGATGTTGGTGTTACCATAATGAGGGATGAAACATAATTAGGATAACGTTCTGCCAAATCCGCAATTATGGCTGCGCCCATTTCATGACCTATTAATGCTGATTCATCAATATACAAATAATCTAGTAATTGTATGATATCATCGGCAAATTCTTTGAAATCAATTTGCCTTGGTTTATCTGAATAGCCATGTCCTCTCAAATCTAGTAAAACTACTTGAAAAGATTTTGCCAATTCTTTTGCTAAATTTTGAAATATAGAAGCATTTTCATATGCTGTATGTACTAAGACAACAGGATATCCCTCACCCATCGTATTGTAATGTAAGGATAAACCACCTTTTCTAGTAAATAAATCCATCTTATGAATCTCCTCCTTGTTTTTTATGAATCGGTAATATTGATAATAACTCTTCACTTGTAGTAATAATAAAGTCAACCTCTTCTTCTAAAGGTTCTAATTCAGCGTCATCATGTTTAAACCACACACTTACCATGCCCATTGCGCGAGCTGGTGCTACATCATTTAAAGCATCATCACCCACATACATTATCTCTTCAGGTTGAACATTTAATTGATAAATCATATCTTCAAATATTTTAGGATGAGGCTTACGGAATCCTACAGTTTCAGAAGTTGATAAATAATTGATTACATGCCCTAATCCTAATGAATGTATACGAAATTGTTTAATTTTAGATTTACCATTTGCGATAACACCTAAAACATAATTATTTTGCGATAATTTCTCCAAAGTATATAGCGTGTCATAATAAGGGAATACGTAACGATAGAAATGCATTTCAAAATCATTAAATAAATCTTTCCATGTTAAACGATCAATATGGAACTGCTTAATAATTGCTTTATATAAATCAGGTTTATCATTATCTTCATCGTCATCTAATTCTATAAATTTTTGTTTAAAATCTGCTAATTGAACATGTACGAAATAATCATGAAATCGTTCATATTGTTCCTCAATGAATTTATCTCGAGATTTTGTTCTATCTAATAATGTACCTTCTAAATCAAACACGATTGCTTTTATATGACTTAAGTCCATTGTCAATTCCCTCTTAACTCTATAATTATTCTCATTTTATCAAAAGTCTTCCATAAAATAATAACGTAATATCCATGTGATACAGTTAAATGTATGTTTAAACATCTTTAGATTGCTTAAGCAAAATGTAAAATAATGTTGGAATACCTATTAAAGCCAAAATAATACTAGCTGGTATTTGCACTGGATGAATTAACACACTACCAAACCAATCTGCAATCAACATCATTGTAGCACCGATTAAAATATTTAATATCATTTGAATGCCTAACGTAAATCTCCAATAATAGCGTCTTATCAGTTGAGGCACTATCATGCCGATGAAACCAATAATACCTGTATATGCTATCGCGACTGCTGTTATTATAGATGCTAGTGTTAGTATCAAAAACATGACTTGTTGGACGTTTAAACCTAATGACTGGCTCTTCAATTCACCTAATTGTAATAACTTAATCGCTGGCACCATACTAAATAGAATCAATATAATAGGTATAGTTATTAGACCGATGTATATGACCTCTCGCGTTTCAGCCGCTGCAAATCCTCCGAAAAAGTAGTTAGCTATTTGGTTCATCTTATTAGGTTTAATTAAAACTAGAATATACAATAATGCATTAAAGAGTGCACCTATCATCAAACCAGTAATAATAAGAATTTTGAGTGGATAACCACGTGAGATTTTGGCAGCAATCATTAAGACGATCAATAATGCGATTAAACTAGCGCTAATTGAAAAGATGGGCACCCAAATAAAAGATAATCCTAGAAATATCGCCAATCCAGAACCGAATGTAGCACCACTTGCCAGTCCTAATGTAAAACTATCGGCTAGAGGATTATTTAAAACAGTCTGAAACATCTGACCTGCTAGTGTTAATATTGCTCCTGTTAATAAGGCCTCAATAATTCTTGGCAACCGAACTTTAAGCAATATCATTTGATTAAATGAATCCGTTAAGCTCCCTATGTCCCATAGTAAATAAAGTCCTATGGCACCGATTAAACATATGCACCAACTTAGAAATGTTGAATATATATTTCTTGTCATTTTATCAACTCATCAATAATCTTTCTATTATTTCTTCTATTATAACTGATGATATAAAAGAATGGGACTGGGGGCAGCATTCTTTTAAATTCGTAGACTTAGCTTGCATTAGTTATAGCATTTCTATACAACATTCTTTTTGCTAGGTCCCGTAGTTGCATAGTCGCAAAAATAATTAAAACTGAGAAAAGCTTGATTTAAAGCTCTTCTCAGTTCAGTCAGCTACAGAGGATTTGTAATGTAACTTTTCAATATAAATTGTACTAATCTCACTTTTACAATAACTATTTAATTCATATGAATTTATCTTTTATAAATAGCGTCTCTTAATTGTTTTAAACCTTCATCAATACGAGGGCCTGGACGTGAAATTTCATCACCGTTCACAGTTTCAACACGTCCATTTTTCACAGCTTTAATTTGACGGAAACCATCACGTTTTTTAATCACTTTATAGTAATCTGATTTAGATAGACCTTCTGTAGAAATGAGGATATCTGGATTCTTTTTAATGATACTTTCTTTATCCACTGGTTTCCAACCTTCTATATTTGAAAAGCTATTTTTAGCATCTAATTGGGCTAACATGTCATCAAAAAATGTATGTTTGCCTGCTGTATATATTTCAGGTTTAGAAGAGACTTCCATAAAAACAGATTGTGACATATGATGTCTTGGCACCGACTTTATTACTTTTTCAACATTGTGCTTCGTCTCATCAATAAGTTCGTTAGCTTCATGTTCACGTCCTGTTACTTTACCTATTTGTTTAAAAGTTTCATACGTTTGATCCAATGATTGTGCATCTTTCACATAAACCACTTTTACACCATTTTTTTCAAGACTATCTAACACTTTCTTTGAAGTTCCTTTTTGAGATTCATGTGCTAAAATTAAATCGGGTTTGACTTTTAATAAGGCTTCTTTATTTAAATTCATTGTATTAAATTGTTCTTTCCCCTTTTTAACATCTTTAGGGTAATCGTCCACTGTAGAAACACCTACAACATCTTTTCCGAGACCTAATTCATAAAGAATTTCCGTATTACTTGGCATAAGCGACACGATACGTTTGTATGAATGCTCTTTCGAGTTGGAATCAGATTGATTACTTTGTTTATCTTCTTGTTTATGTTGATCGTTTTGTCCACAAGCGACAAGAATCAACATGACTAAACTAAGTAATATCCATAACTTTTTATTTAACACGTTCACACATTCCTTTCTAGATTATGTATATGTATGCATATATCATAACAAATAATATTAAATATTAATTTAAGTTTTTCATATTTAATTGTGTAATTTCATACTATTATTTGTTTCATGGAAAATTTTAAATATTAAAAAGCATTGAATATCTCTAAATTTAGAAATACTCAATGCTTTTCTTAACATTACGTTGCCTTGGGATTAGTTCCATACTCATTTGTACCTTTTTCACTATCTGTAACACAATAAATCAATGCGAAAATAGATACAATTAATAATACGATCGAAATAACTAACACAACTACCGTTGCAATCATTAACGATACGTCAGAATAAAAATCACTCAAATACACATTAGATATTGTTTCTATTAATACAATTAATCCTCGTAACAGCATCGATATTAACATAATTAACGGAATTAACATTGTGCGCCCAACATCATGAAATCGACGTACTGACATAGTAAATGTACCTATTACAATGATGACATCAATCGTTTCATACACAATGTTAAAAAACGTATCTCCACCGCCAAACACCCATTTAAGTAAGTCTGCAAGTAAACTTAATAATACAAGTACGATGATATTAGCTAATGTTGCAAACCAATAATGTCGTCTACGAGTTCGACCTTGTACATTGAAATAATTTTTCCAGAATAGCTGATACTACTCAATCATTATAGCGTCTCCTTTGAATATGATTCACTATAATCATTACACAATAAAGGATTAAAGAAAATACTTTATTTAATGTAAGCTCGAATCGCTCTTGCAATATATTCATTTAAATAATCATTACGATTTTTATTTATATTTTTAGCAAAACGTTCATCGCTTTCGTAAGTGAGTGCCATATATTCTAAGAATTGATTGTCCGCATTTGGTACTTGTCGTTGTAATATCTTTTTTAACGTTTCGATATTTTGATACGTAAATGCGTCATCCGCTGAATAGCCATCTTCCAATAGTTGATTCATCTCATTAAAAAATTGATTGAATTGTTCATTAGTATGATCATCATTATCTTGCTTCTCAGAATCACTAAATTGAGTTCTATTATCTTGATATGACTGATAGTAATCCGTGTCACCATATTTTAGCGCCGCTTCTTTATCATATTGTTCATTCACATCAAATTGATTAAATTTGTCCATATTAATCTCCTCATTTCTATGATTAATTAGATGATGATTGAGGTAATCAATGATTTGATTCAGGTGATTTCGTTGATGAATAATTTGAGCATAATTTTCTTCTAATATTACATTTTTATCATTAATACTTTGCTGAAAATAGTCTTGAATGTTCTCAAGCGATAAATTGAGTTGTCTAAGAAATAAAATTGTTTGTAATTTTGATATATCTTGAGAATGATAATAACGATACCCGTTATCATCAATATAACTAGGCACAAGTAAACCAATCTCATGATAATAACGTAAAGTTCTTGTACTAACCGACGTCACTTTGCTCACTTCATTAGGTGTAAAATAGTCATGATTTATCATTATTTTATTCTCCACTTTACTTTATTTTTAATATCATTAATACCTCATTCATCTATTTAGGAGTGTAGACTATGACGTAACGTTAAAGTCAATCATTCTTATTAAAATAATCTTCTAAAAATGTGTATTTTTGAGTCCCATTTCCATTAAAATAGTTTTTCCCAAAATTATCTAATAAGGCATGAAACTCGTTAGCATCTTGATTCGTAAAATGAGGAGGCAATGAAATTTGCTTTTTAAATTTATCATAACTTTCTGTATGGGCGTAACCTAACTTACTATACAAACGTCTCGTATAACTATCAGGAATAAACTCGATACCTTTAAAGATATAGACGAGTAAAACATCAGCTGTTTCGCTACCGATGCCACGAATTTTTAGTAATTCTCTTCTTAGATTATCTCCATAATGTTGATCAATATTTTCATAATCAAAATTAAATTGATTTAACCACTGAAACAAAGCATGAATGGCTTTCCCTTTATTCCTATAAAAGCCGCTGGAACGGATCGTTTCTTGTAGTTCAGTTAATGGCAACGATAAAATTTTTTGAGGATTAAAGTTTGTTTTTTCTTTTAACCGAAGTAAAGCCATGTCTGCATTTTTCCAATTCGTATTTTGGACTAATATAGCACCGAGCATCATTTCTTCCGGGCTCTCAGCGGGCCACCAATGTTGCTGTCCCATATGCTCTAATAAAGTTTCGTAAAGTTCTTCTGTCGTAAGCGTTGGCATACTCTCACTCCAATCTTTACATAATAATACCCTCACAAATCGAAATTTATGAGGGTGTTATCAAAATTTATATAATTCTCTTGATTACATAGATTCAGGTGCAGAGACACCAACCAGTGCTAATGCATTGTGTAACGTAATTCTTACTGCATCTACTAAAGCTATATGAGCTTTCGTCTTTTCTGCATCATCTGTTAATACTTTTTCAGCATTATAGAATTTGTGGAATGCAGAAGCTAAATCTTGAATATAGTTTGTTAAACGATGTGGTGCGCGACTTTCTGCTGCACTTTCAATAGTTGGTTCAAATTCAGCAATCTTCTTCAATAAGTCGATTGCTTTTTCATTTGTAATCGTTGAAAAGTCAGCATCATCAGTAACTTCAACACCTTGTTCTTTCGCTTGTTTTAAGATTGAGCAAATACGTGCATGCGCGTATTGAGCATAGTAAATTGGATTGTCTTGTGACTTTTCTTTGGCAAGTTCCAAATCAAAGTCGAAATGAGAATCAGGACTACGCATTGTTAAGAAATAACGTGCAGCATCAATGCCTACTTCATCCATAATTTCACGTAAAGTAATTGCATTACCTGTACGTTTACTCATCTTCACTTCGACTCCATCTTGCATTAAACGAACCATTTGCATGATTTGAATTTCAAGACGATCACTATCCACACCAAATGTTTCAAGACTAGCTTTCAAACGATTAATATAACCATGATGATCGGCACCCATTAAATCGATTAGGATATCATTACCACGATTAATTTTATTGTAATGATATGCTGTATCTGGCGTAAAGTATGTGTAAGTACCATCTTTCTTAATTAATACTCGGTCTTTATCATCTTTAAAGTCAGATGTACGTAGCCATGTCGCACCATCTGCTTCATACGTATAACCTAGTTCATTCATTTTAGCTAATGTGTTATCAATGGCACCATTTTCATATAATGATGTTTCACTGAACCAGTTATCAAAGTGGACGTTGAAATCAGCTAAATCTTTTTTCAATTTATCCATTTCATAATCGACACCTAATTGTCTGAATGTTTTAAGACGTTCTTCATCAGAGTAGTCTTTCATTTCAGGGTGTTTATCAGCTAAATCTTTACCAATTTCGATGATATCTTTACCGTTATAACCATCAGCTGGCATTTCATGACTTGTATCACCAAGTGCCTCGAAGAAACGTGTTTCAATAGAACGTGCTAAGTTAGTAATTTGATTACCCGCGTCATTAATATAATATTCACGTGTTACATTATAACCTGCAGCAATTAAAATATTAGCTAATGAATCACCTACAGCAGCATTTCTAGCATGACCAATGTGCAAATCACCAGTTGGGTTAGCAGATACATATTCTAGTAAAATATTCGTGTTCTTAGATTCTTCTGCACAACCGAATTTGTCACCTTTATTGATAGCTTCTGGGATAACTGCAGTTAAATACTGATTATCTAAGTAGAAATTAATAAAACCAGGGCCCGCGATATCTACTTGCTTCACGTTCGCTTTACTTGTGTCTAAGTTATCAACGATAGCTTGCGCAATTTCACGTGGATTACGTTTCGCAATTTTAGTTAATACCATTGCAATATTCGTTGAATAATCCCCGTTTTTAGTATCTTTTGGTATCTCTACTTTAATTTCGGGAATATCTTCAGCCAGATTAGCTTTTTCAATACTTGCTTTAATTTCTTCTATTAAAGTTGATTTTACTGTTTCAATAATATTCATTCGCTTATCTCCTTATAATTAATTTCATATTGATATGAGCCCATCTTTTCATCGTTCTGATGTAACTCGTATTGAATTTTTAATTTTCCACCATTTTCATTCACAAAATGCAGGATGCTACGTGTTTTAACAGTTAAAGGAATACGACCAGCTGGTATATCGTAAAGTGTAGTCGTATCATGACCTTCCACAAAGTGAAGATTCATATTAATATCGCCTTTGCGTATTAATTTAACACCGCGTTCCTCAATTTTAATTGTTACATTAACGACTGCATCTTCAATTTGTTCTTGATATCGAATATAATCTGCGTTTTTCTTTTGCCATGAACCTTGAGCAGCAAATTCAAATTTTTGTTTTTCACCATTTTGTTTTAGAACTTGTTTCGTTTGAACGTCTATATTCTTATTCAACGTTTGCCTCACCTTAGCTTCTAAATAATACACCACATTATAGCATAAATTAGATAGTGCATGTAGGTGATACTTCTCAGTTTTAAAGTATTTAGGATATATATAAGTATCATCATCTATTTTGATAAATTTAGTAATAAAAAGAACAGTATATAGGTTAAATCTTGGAAAATATTACTATAAAATGACTTATTAGAAGTAAACTATCAGCGTGTATTTGGAGATGATATAATATACTAGTCGCCTATCTCTCAGGCGTCAATTTAGGCGTAGAGAGGAGGTGCTAATCTATGCTAGAAATCCTTGTTCACATCACGACCACAATCATCAGTGGTTGTATTATTGCGATATTCACGCATTGGCTACGTAATCGCAATAATAAATAGGCGACCATAGCCACACCTAAAAATCCCCTCACTACGGCAATAGTGAGGGGATTGGTGCATCTATGCTAGTTTCCTTGTTAACTAAATTATAACACTGGTGAGTGGAGAAATGCAAAATGATTTCACACGATGACTCAACTAATTAGAAGAAACATATTAAACAACGGTAGAAATTGAGGTGTGCGATATATTCGATACTAGATAAACAACATATTTTAAAATTGTAGTTTCTTTTTTAGGTAACATCATTCTCACATATCAATATTATTAGAAACTATTAATGTAATAGAAAACAATATATGATCCTACATTGACATTAGCATTTAATTTGGCAAGACTATTTGGTACCACTGTGGATGAATTTTTTTCGGTTCTGTTGCAAAGTTAGAAAAATATAGCTAATTACCTTTTTATCATGTCGTTGTTCCCTTAACTGGCTAACATATGCCTAATTTCATGGCATGGCGAAAATCCGTAGATCTGAAGAGACCTGCGGTTCTTTTTATATAGATCGTAAACACATCAAGACAAGAAGAAACTCGTTTCAAAAAAAGAAAAAACATGCATAATTAAATCGTAATAATTACGATTGTAGACAAGGAATTGAACTTTACAAAAGATTTAAATCAAAAAGAAAACGAATTAAGAATTAATATCATACATAAATTTTGCGAAAACCCTAATAGGAAAATAGATTTAATCCCTCAATACAAATCTTTAATAGACAAAAAAGTTATAACTACTGAAAATAATAAAATCAAATGTATATATCTTATATCTTCTAAAAAACAAATAAGCTCGTCTATACTAACAAAAGCAAAGAACCTTTATTCGCAATGTGTGCAACAGAACCATCAATTTTATATCCTTTAAAAACTTCGAAGAATAATTTAATAAAAAACCATCGACAAAGTGTATATCTTTATCGATGGTCTAATCTATCAAATAAATATTTATAATTAATCTTAATTTATGCTTCTAATTGTTTAATAATCTCTCTATTGAAATCATCTAAGTCATCTGGTACACGACTTGTTACAATATTATTATCTACTACAACTGATTCATCGACAACATGTGCTCCTGCATTAGATAAATCTTTACGTACGTTGATAACACCAGTTATTGTACGTCCATTTAAATCGTCAGTATCAACTAGTAAAAGTGGACCATGACAAATCGCAAATGTTGGTACATCATTTTGAGTAAAGTACTTAGTAAAGGTACCATAACGTCCTTCTTCGTCACCACGTAAATGGTCAGGTGAAAATCCGCCAGGAATTAATAAAGCATCATAATTTTCTGGCTTGGCATCTGAAATGCTTATATCTACAGTTACTTTTTCACCATGTTTACCAACAAGTTCTTGTTTTGCTGTATCTCCAATAATTTCAGTCTCAAATCCAGCATTTTCTAATGCTTCTTTTGGACTAGTTAATTCTATATCTTCAAATTCATCTGCTAAAATGATTGCTACTTTTTTAGTCATAATACACTATCTCCTTTTAATTGTAATGTTTTAAATCTTGATATTATATACACCAAGAACGAGAGGTTTAAACATAAATTGAAATGATTAAGCATTTCCGTCAATTATATCACGACATTTTTTAGCAGCAGCTTTTGGATCGTCAGCGTTTGCGATGCCACCACCAACAATAATTAAATCTGGTTGTTCAATCGCCACTGATTTAATTGTATCGGGTTTGATACCGCCTGCTACAGCTACTTTTGAATTTGTAATAACTGATTTAACAGTACGTAAACTTTCTAAAGGTGATACACCTTTAGCTTGTAAATCATAACCAGTATGTACTGCAATATAATCAGCACCCATTTTATCTAATTCAGCTGCACGTTGTTCTAAATTTTGAACCGCAATCATATCAACTAATAATTCTTTGCCATTGTTGTGCGCTTCTGCGATAGCACTTTTAATTGAAGCATCTTCAGAAACACCCAAAATTGTTACGATATCAGCACCGAATTTTACAGCTTGACTTACTTCATAACTAGCAGCATCCATAATTTTTAAATCTGCTAACACTTGTGTGTTAGTGACTGATTTACTCATATGTTCAACAGCAGATAGTCCTTCATTAATAACAATTGGTGTTCCAATTTCTACGATATCAATGAATTCCTCTACTTCTTGAGCTAATTTTGCTGCTTCTTTTTGGTCTAATAAATCGATTGCTAATTGTAATTTCATTAAAGTTTCTCCTCTCTATCTTTTATAATGCTATTATGGTATTAGTTATTTAGAATAACAATACTGACATTTTTGTCACTATATGCAAATGGAGGATTCGTTTTGTTGATTGAATATAATAATAAAACATTTTATACATCGAAAGATTTAGCCCTGTCTGTCATTGGTGGAAGATGGAAAATTGCCATTGTTTACCATCTTTTGCAGAGTAATCGTTTAAGGTTAAGTGAATTACAAAATAAACTACCCGATATCAACCAGCGAATGTTAATAAGACAACTTAGAGAACTAGAACAAGACAAAATTCTCGAAAGGACGGTTTATCCAGTAGTCCCTCCTAAAGATGATTATAGATTGACTGAAATAGGTTTAAAGCTTGATAAAGTAGTGTTTTCAATTTGTGATTGGGGTGATGATTTTCTAGATACAATTAAAATTAATAATCATAGATAATGAGAGAACCTACATTTATCAGAAGTTTTCACCTAAAAAGATATATTAAAGTTTTACAAATCTTTAATGCACCTTTTAGAGTGTTTTTAAATCTATTCTTTAATAGACTATAATATTCACTTTTTATTACTCCGTTTTTTCTTTAGATTAATGAATTTAGGGGATAATTTTGAACTGCGTTTCTTCTTTTGTCTTGATACTATAAAAACAAAGTTATATAACATAAGACGGCTTATCGGAAGTTATATGTAACTCACCCATTACAGATGATACAATATAAAGGTCGCCTATCTCTCAGGTGTCAATCTAGACGTAGAGAGGAGGTGTAATTATGCTTGATAACTTTGTTCACATCATGACCACAGCAGCGGGTGGTTGTATCGTCGCATTATTTGCGCATTGGCTACGCAATCGCAACGATAAGAAAAAATAGGCGACTATAGTCACACCTAAAAATCCCCTCACTATCGGAAGTAGTGAGGGGATTGGTGTATTATGCTTAATAACTTTGTTAAGTAGATTATAACACTGGTTAGTAGAGGAATGCAAAGTGATATGTATGATATTAGTTACAATGCGTCATTCTAATATTTTTGACGCTAATTGCCAATAATTTAAAGGATAAGTTATGAATGTTATATATTGAGAGTTTATCCTTTTTTAAATAGATTGTCATTAGAACATGCATTAAATTTAGAATAAATAATACAAAGATCAAAATTCATGAAATCAAATTTTTGATAACTTCATTAAGCTTCGTATCAATATACTTATTTTTATGTATGACTAAATAGAAATAGCGTGTAATGTCTAAGTTTGTTACTTCTAGCTTTTCTAAATCATAAGGTGTTAATGTCGATTTAGAAACAATAGAAAAGCCTTTATCAGCATGAACCATATTTTTAATTAGATTTGTGTTATTAATTTCTACTAAATAAGAGGATGAAGTCATTTGTGATAACGCATTTTCTTGATAGACTCTTGTACCTGATCCGCGTTCTCTGATAAAGCATATTGATTTATTTGAAGATGATGATTTTTTACGAATTAATACTATTTCATCTTGAGCAATACGTCTACTGTGTATAATATTACTTTGAACCTCTTTTTCGATTATACCTAAATCGATAGTGTTATTCTTAATATGTTGTAATACTGTATCAGAATTATTTAAATACACATGAATGTATAATTCAGGATATTTTTTGGCTAAATCAGTAAGATGTTGTGACAATCGATATTCTCCATAAGTGTAACTGCTCCCTACCGTCACATCTCCCGAAATTGTATCAGGTTGCATTTTCAAATCGTGTCTTAAGGTTTGTTCTAAACGCTCACGTTGTAAAGCATATTGAAATAGTTTCTCCCCATCACTTGTTAAAGACATTTTAGAATGTCTAAATTCGAAAATTTTTACATCGTATTCCAGTTCTAATCGTTTAATATCGCGACTTATTGATGGCTGTGAAGTATATAAATTTTCTGCAGCTTTAGTAAAACTTTGCGTTTTAACTACTTCAGTTAGAACTTTTAATGAATCCATTAACTAGGTCTCCTGACATTTGAATACCTCTATTATAACAAAAATGTTATGAGTAATATACTAAATATTTATTTCACGTTATAACTATGCGATGCTAAGCTTTTGATAAAGGAGGAGTTAAAAAGTGAAATCCTTAAAAAGCAAAGCCTTTATTTATGGTTTATTATTCACATTTATCATCGCAGTTATAAGTTTGTTAGGCTCAAAGTTACCATTTTTAGATAAGATAGGTGCTTTAACAATTGCTATACTGATTGCGATTCTATATAGACATTTTAAGGGTTACCCTGAAGCATATCGCTCAGGAATCGTATTTTCGTCTAAACGGTTACTGAAATTAGCTATTATATTATATGGATTAAAGCTAAATATTTATGATGTAATTGGAAAAGGTAGCGATTTGTTATTAATCGATATTGGAGTCATCCTTTTTAGTATCGGATTAATGTTATTACTAAATAAATATATTAAAGGAGATAAAAGCCTCATCCTATTACTAGGTATTGGCACTGGGGTGTGTGGTGCGGCAGCTATTGCAGCAGTATCTCCAATATTAAAATCTAGAGAAAAAGATTCTGCGATTAGTATTGGTATTGTCGCACTTATTGGCACTATATTTTCGCTTGCATATACTGTAATATATTCTGTTTTTACAATATCTCCTGAAGTATTTGGGGTCTGGTCAGGTACAAGTTTACATGAAATTGCACATGTAATTCTTGCTTCGGGCTTCTCAGGCCAAGAGGCTTTGAGTATGGGACTGTTAGGAAAACTGGGGCGTGTTTTTTTATTAATACCTCTGAGTATTATTTTAATTTTAATTATGAGAAAAAAATCGCATAGTGAGACTGAAAAAAAACGTATTGATGTACCTTACTTTTTACTTGGTTTTGTCATGATGGCACTATTCCATACTTATGTATCCTTGCCACACATGGTTATGCAAATTATAGATAATATCACTACTATATGCTTATTGATGGCAATGGTTGCATTAGGGTTAAATGTTTCATTTAAAGACTTAAAAGATCGTGCTTTCAAACCATTAATAGTTGTCATTATTGTATCTATTTGTTTATCAACTGTGACATTTATTGTTGCTAAGTGTTTTTATAGTTAGACTATAAGTATACTAAAAAATTGATATAGATTCTCACAAACAAACACAACACATTGAAGGCATTCCATATACTACGGCTAAAAAAGATCAGCCTTTTTCTTACTAGGCCTATTCTTCTTTATTTCTATTAACTATGAAACAATATACTAAATTGAAGAAGTAGATACTTCTTAATATAATTTAGGGTACACCCTAATCATACAAATATAGTTGTTGAATTTATAACGACTAAAACGTATGATTAGGGTGTATATTTATTGTGGAGTGAAAATAAATGATTATAGGTTATGCGAGAGTATCTTCGATAGATCAAAATTTAGAAAGACAGTTGGAAAATTTAAAAACGTTTGGTGCTGAAAAAATATTTACAGAAAAACAGTCTGGTAAATCTATTGAAAATAGACCGGCACTTCAAGAAGCACTTAACTTTGTGAGAATGGGAGATCGGTTTATAGTGGAATCCATCGATCGTTTAGGTCGTAATTACGATGAAGTGATTCATACTGTTAACTATTTAAAAAACAAAGAAGTTCAATTGATGATTACTAGCTTGCCTATGATGAACGAAGTTATTGGCAATCCATTACTAGATAAATTTATGAAAGACCTGATCATTCAAATATTAGCAATGGTTTCAGAACAAGAACGAAATGAAAGTAAACGTAGACAAGCCCAGGGTATTAAAGTTGCGAAAGAAAAAGGTGTGTATAAAGGACGCCCTTTATTATATTCGGCCAATGCGAAAGATCCTCAAAAACGTATTATTTATCATAGAGTTGTAGAAATGTTAGAAGAAGGGCGAGCAATTAGTAAAATTGCGAAAGAAGTGAATATAACAAGACAGACTGTTTATAGAATTAAACACGATAATGACTTGATTTAATAAACTTTACTTCGATGTAAATGAGAGCTTCTCATAGCGTCCCAAAACGGATGATAATAATCGATTATGAGCTTTTAAAGACAAGAAAAGAGAGTGCAAATATGCTCTCTCTTTTTTCTATATTCTTTTTCTCAATAACGTTCGTTTTTGAGACTAGAATTTTATGCCCTACTTACTTCTTTTATTTTCATTCAAATATTTGCTTGTATGATGAGTCGAAAATGGTTATAGTATACTCAAATAAATATTTGAATGAAGATGGGATGATAATATGAAAAAAAAAGATACTTGTGAAATTTTTTGTTATGACGAAGAAAAGGTTAATCGAATACAAGGGGATTTACAAACAGTTGATATTTCTGGTGTTAGCCAAATGTTAAAGGCTATTGCCGATGAAAATAGAGCAAAAATTACTTACGCTCTGTGTCAGGATGAAGAGTTGTGTGTTTGTGATATAGCAAATATCTTAGGTGTTACGATAGCAAATGCATCTCATCATTTACGTACGCTTTATAAGCAAGGGGTGGTCAACTTTAGAAAAGAAGGAAAACTAGCTTTATATTCTTTAGATGATGAACATATCGGGCAGATAATGATGATCGCCCTAGCACATAAGAAAGAAGTGAAGGTCAATGTCTGAACAAAAGGTTAAACTAATGGAAGAAGAAATGAACGTCTATCGGGTCCAAGGATTTACATGTGCAAATTGTGCAGGAAAGTTTGAGAAAAATGTTAAAAAGATTCCAGGCGTTCAAGACGCAAAAGTAAACTTTGGCGCTTCTAAAATTGATGTATATGGAAATGCATCGGTTGAAGAACTTGAAAAAGCAGGTGCTTTTGAGAATCTAAAAGTATCTCCTGAAAAACTAGCGAATCAAACGATACAAAGGGTTAAAGATGACACTAAGGCTCATAAAGAAGAGAAAACACCATTTTATAAAAAACATAGTACATTGCTGTTTGCCACACTACTAATTGCTTTTGGTTACCTTTCTCACTTTGTAAATGGAGAAGATAACCTCGTAACTTCCATGTTATTTGTAGGTTCTATTGTAATTGGCGGATATTCATTATTTAAAGTCGGTTTTCAAAATTTGATACGCTTTGATTTCGACATGAAAACCCTGATGACCGTTGCCGTTATTGGAGCTACCATTATTGGTAAATGGGCAGAGGCATCTATTGTTGTTATTCTCTTTGCAATCAGTGAAGCACTTGAACGCTTCTCTATGGACAGAGCAAGACAATCCATACGTTCATTGATGGATATCGCCCCAAAAGAAGCACTAGTTAGACGAAATGGTCAGGAAATAATAATCCATGTGGACGATATCGCTGTGGGTGATATCATGATTGTCAAACCAGGGGAGAAAATTGCCATGGATGGAATCATTGTGAATGGCTTGTCGGCTGTCAATGAGGCAGCTATAACAGGAGAATCTGTTCCCGTCTCCAAAGCGGTAGATGACGAAGTATTTGCAGGTACGCTTAACGAAGAGGGACTAATTGAAGTAAAAATCACCAAATACGTAGAAGATACAACCATTGCCAAGATTATTCATCTTGTTGAAGAAGCACAAGGGGAGCGTGCTCCAGCCCAAGCATTCGTTGATAAATTTGCGAAATACTACACTCCGATCATTATGGTTATTGCAGCCTTGGTTGCAGTCGTTCCACCCCTATTCTTTGGTGGCAGTTGGGATACATGGGTTTATCAAGGATTAGCAGTTCTTGTAGTTGGATGTCCTTGTGCATTAGTTATTTCTACTCCAATCTCGATTGTCTCGGCAATTGGAAATGCAGCGAAAAAAGGTGTGTTGGTTAAAGGTGGTGTCTATCTCGAGAAATTAGGAGACATTAAGACAGTCGCATTTGATAAAACAGGAACACTGACAAAAGGTGTACCAGTGGTAACAGATTTTGAAGTATTAAATGACCAAGTGGAAGAAAAAGAGCTATTCTCTACCATTACAGCTTTAGAATATCGTTCACAACATCCACTTGCTTCAGCAATAATGAAAAAGGCAGAGCAAGATAATATCCCTTATTCTAATGTACAAGTGGAAGAATTCACTTCGATTACTGGGCGAGGTATAAAAGGGATTGTAAACGGAACTACTTACTATATTGGAAGCCCAAAACTTTTCAAGGAATTAAATGTTTCCGATTTTAGCCTTGGGTTTGAAAACAATGTGAAAATCCTACAAAACCAAGGAAAAACAGCCATGATTATTGGAACGGAAAAAACAATTCTCGGCGTAATTGCCGTTGCAGATGAGGTTCGTGAAACAAGTAAAAATGTGATTCAAAAACTTCATCAGTTAGGTATCAAGCAAACAATTATGCTGACAGGTGATAATCAAGGTACTGCAAATGCAATCGGTACACATGTAGGCGTTTCTGATATTCAGTCTGAATTGATGCCACAGGATAAATTAGATTATATTAAAAAAATGCAATCGGAGTATGATAATGTAGCTATGATTGGCGATGGCGTTAATGATGCTCCAGCACTTGCTGCATCTACTGTTGGAATTGCAATGGGCGGTGCTGGAACGGATACTGCAATTGAAACAGCTGATATTGCATTAATGGGAGTTGATTTAAGTAAGCTTCCATTTGCAGTAAGACTCAGTCGAAAAACTTTAAATATCATTAAAGCTAACATCACTTTTGCTATCGGAATTAAAATAATTGCCTTACTATTAGTTATCCCGGGATGGTTAACTCTTTGGATAGCGATTCTTTCCGATATGGGAGCTACTATTTTGGTAGCATTAAATAGTTTACGACTGATGAGAGTGAAGGATAAATAGGTAGAAAACAGAATAGTAAGGTCACGCTGTGCGCAATTCAAGGGGGGCTTTTCAATTTGAAGAAAAGTCCTACCCCTAAAAGGTTCTGTTGCAAAGTAAAAAATATAGCTAACC
>NZ_KV801107.1:0-9397 GCF_001810405.1 Staphylococcus sp. HMSC069D12 | reverse complement strand
TGGACTCATCAGTCCGATTTGACGTAGAGCCAAATTAATAGCTTTTAAAACTAATACGTTCTAATTGGTAAAATTAATTGTGTGACAGAATCATCTTCTTTTGGTTTAAGGATGAATGGTTTCATCGTACCAAAGAATTCAACTTCAACTTCATCATTATCAATCGCTTTTAACGCATCCATCATATAACGAGAGTTGAAAGAAATCTTCAAGTTGCCACCCTCTACATCCGTTGCTGTAACTTCTTCTTTTACAGTACCAATCTCAGGTGATGTAGATGATAATTCTACAACATCATTACCTGTACTTAATTTAATAACGTTGTTACCACCTTCTCGTGCCAATAAAGAAGCACGATCGATTGCGTGATAGAATTCACCGTTGTCTAAGCCTAATTTAATTTCGTAATTCTCAGGGAATAAACGTGTTGTATCAGGATAATGTCCTTCTAATAAGCGAGAAATAAAGTTTACATTTCCAACTTTAAATAAAACTTGATTTGAAGCAAAGAAAATATCAATCTCTTCATCGCTATCACTCATAATTTTATTTAATTCTGATAAAGCTTTACCTGGAATGATGACATTTTTATTTTCAGAGTCATCTTCTAATTTCAACTTTCTTACAGCCAAGCGGTGTGAATCAGTCGCAGTGCATATTAATTCATTATCTTGTATAAGCCAGTTAACACCAGTAAGTACTGGGCGTGTTTCTGAGGTGGACACTGCGAAATTTGTTTGTGCAATGATATTTTTTAATACTTTTACTGATAATTGGATTGCATCATCACGTGATACTTGAGGTAATAATGGATATTGGTCAGGATCTAAACCACTTAAGTTAAATTCAGAATGTCCTGAAGTAATCAGTGTTTGAAATTGTTCATTTGTTGATAATTTAACATCTTTACCTGGTAGTTTTTTAATAATATCTACGAAGAAACGACCAGGAAGTACAACTGAACCTGTTTCAGAAATAGTGACAATATCCTCACCATCTACTTGTTTA
Source organism: Staphylococcus sp. HMSC069D12 (assembly GCF_001810405.1). NCBI lineage: Bacteria > Bacillati > Bacillota > Bacilli > Caryophanales > Staphylococcaceae > Staphylococcus > Staphylococcus sp. HMSC069D12. The sequence continues at coordinate 8,389 of NZ_KV801107.1, read as the reverse complement.
GGGATTGTAATTTCAATAGATATCTCAGAATCTGAACCAGTAAGGATGACTTCGTTATCTTTAGCATCGATTTTGATACCCGTTAAAATTGGTAATGTTGTTCTTGGTGAGATGGCTTTTAATGTGTCATTTAATTGATTAATAAAATAATCTCTTCTAATTGTGAATTCCATCATTAATTTAAACTCCTTCCAGTCGTTTATATATAATTATATAGGTTTTAAATTCATAGTAATAGTAGTAGGGCTTGTGGATTAGTGGATATGTTAAGAAAATCCTTGTGTGCCAAAGTTATACACATGTGGATAAACTGTTGATGCTGTGTATTACTTTTAAACATTATCCACAATTACGAATAAAATGTTTATGACGCTTATCATTAATCAATGCTTCTTATACCATAATAACTTGTCACTATTTTTTATTTCCCACTTTAACATTTCATAATCTGTTGTATAACAGTTTTTAACTTTTATTTTATTGATTGCGAATTTCTTTTTCCAAATCTTCAACTTCTTGTTTAAAAATTGTATCGGCTTTAATATCTTTAGCGATTTTTTCGTGCGCATGAATCACTGTCGTGTGATCTCGACCACCGAATTCTTCACCAATCTTAGGTAATGAAAAATCAGTAAGTTCTCTTGATAAATACATCGCAATTTGACGTGGATAAGCAATTGATTTTGTACGTTTTTTTGCACTGAAATCTTCGATGCGAACGTTGTAGTAATGTCCAACGACTTTTTGAATATCTTGAATCGTAATTTTTTTAGATTTAGGAACTTGAATAATATCTTTGAGCGCTTCTGCTGCTAATTCAGTCGTAATAGGTCTGCCTTGAAGTTTAGAATAGGCAAGCAAACGTGTGAGTGCGCCTTCTAATTCACGGATGTTTGATTGAATTTGATTAGCAATATAATTTAAAGCTTCAGCAGGAATTTCTAAATTCTCTTCTTCGATTTTTTTCTGAAGAATCGCCATACGCGTTTCATAGTCAGGAGGAGTAATATCAACGATTAATCCCCATTCGAAACGAGAACGTAAACGGTCTTCTAATTTTGCAATTTCTTTAGGTGGACGGTCACTTGAAATGACAATTTGCTTCTTATTTTGATGTAATTCATTAAATGTATGGAAGAACTCTTCTTGCGTTTGTTCTTTATTCTGAATAAATTGAATGTCATCAATCAGTAACACGTCGATGTTTCTATACTTCTCTCTAAAGGCTTCAGGTTCATTGTTACGAATTGATTTGATGAAGTCATTCGTGAATTTTTCACTTGAAGTATATAGTACTTTAGCATTTGGTTGATTGCTAAGAACATGATGACCGATCGCATGCATAAGATGTGTCTTACCAAGACCAACGCCACCATATATAAATAGAGGGTTGTATGCTTGTGCTGGTGCTTCAGCAACTGCAAGACTTGCTGCATGTGGAAATCTATTGCCAGGTCCAATGACGAAAGTATCAAATGTATTGTGAGTATTGAATTGATCTGTGCCTTCATGACCATCTTCAATGATTTGACGTTGAGGTTCGCTTGGCGTGTTAGATTTACGACTTGTCTCATCAAGTTCAGCTAATTGTTCAGCAGTGAAAAATTTGAGTTCAACTTCATAACCAATAACATCTTTCATAATTGTTTGGATTACTTCTTTGTAGTTTGAATTTAACCATTCTGCGTAAAATTCATGAATTACAAAGATGATTGCAACATTATCACGAATTTCTTTGAGTTCTGTATCTTTCAAAAAAGTATTAAATGTCGATTTAGATATTTCTGATTCAGCAACTTCTAATACTTTTTTCCAAATTTCTTGTTCTGACATAAAATAAACTCCATCTTCTTTTAAATTTAGGACTTATACACAGACATTTAGACAAGTGGATAAAAATAATCACAGCATGTTAATAATTATCCACAAGTTAATAACATTCAGTGGATAACTTTATATATGCTATGATTTATTCACACTAAATACGTATATAAAATCAATAAATAAATCCTTTAAAAATAATGAGTTAGACGACTTATCCACATAATTATACTTTTTAACTTAGAGAGATGTCAAATAGGTGTGAATATGTTGTTAAATTCGGTATAAATCTGTTAATAATTAATATATTATCCACAGAATCTTGAATCTCGTATGTGTATAAGTGGATAATTTTAAAAAACTAAGTTTATGTACTACAACAGCTTTGGGAAATAATTTATAAAGATGAATTTAAAATGAATAAAGTGTGTGAGACGCACGTTTGGCGAAATGTATAAATATTAAAAATGGTTGTTGACAAGTGGTTAAAAAATAACATCTTAATGCAAATGCTACTTGCTTTATAAATAGTAATTTGTTATATTGTAGTAGTTGTTTGAATTATGACTAGATAAAATTGAATTAAAACAAGAATTCTGATATCAGAAATTATAATTTATCTATTAAAATAATCAGGATCACTACAAGAGCAAGTGAGCTGGATAAATATGTAGATGGAGGTGTTTTGCATGGTAAAACGTACTTATCAACCAAATAAACGTAAACATAGTAAAGTTCATGGTTTCAGAAAACGCATGAGCACTAAAAATGGCCGTAAAGTTTTAGCACGTCGTCGTCGTAAAGGCCGTAAAGTTTTATCAGCATAAGATCACTGACTTCTCAGTGGTCTTTTTTTCGTTTGAATAGGTATAAATTGAGATACGCTATATCAAAACTAACTTTAGCTAAGATGGCAAAGAATAAAATAAGCGAGTGATGTGAACGTGGAGAAGGCTTACCGTATAAAAAAGAATACTGATTTTCAAACGATTTATAAAAGAGGAAAATCGGTAGCAAATAGACAGTTTGTTGTTTATACCTACAATAGTAATAAAGATCATTTTCGATTAGGTATTAGTGTATCTAAAAAATTAGGCAATGCAGTGACTCGAAATAGAATTAAACGTGCGATAAGAGAGAATTTCAAAATTCATAAAGAAGATATTATTGCACGTGATATTATCGTTATTGCTAGGCAACCAGCTAAGGATATGACTACACTTGAAATCCAGGGTAGCTTAGAACATGTATTAAAAATTGCAAAGGTCTTTAATAAAAAGATTAAATAGAAGAGTAGGGGAGTTTTAGACGACTGTTAGTCTGAGGTTAGACAAACCGAAGTCTTACCTTATGAGCGATAAATCAACTTATTAGCAATTTTTATAGAAACAAATTACAATGTTATAATGAAATTTTACTTGAATAAGGAGGCGAGGATAATCATGGATTTTGATACGATAACTAGTATTTCAACACCTATGGGTGAAGGAGCAATCGGTATTGTCCGTTTATCTGGACCACAAGCCGTTGAAATTGGAGATAAGCTATATAAAGGAAAGAAAAAGTTGCAAGACGTAGATTCACATACGATTAATTATGGTCATATCGTAGATCCTGAAACAAATGAAGTTGTTGAAGAAGTTATGATATCTGTGCTAAGAGCACCAAAAACATTTACACGCGAAGACATTATTGAAATTAATTGTCACGGTGGTATTTTAACAATTAATCGAATATTAGAACTTACAATGACGCATGGTGCAAGAATGGCAGAGCCAGGTGAATATACAAAGCGTGCATTCTTGAACGGGCGTATCGATTTATCACAAGCTGAAGCTGTTATGGATTTTATTCGTTCTAAAACAGATCGTGCTTCTAAAGTTGCCATGAACCAAATCGAAGGGCGACTAAGTGATTTAATTAAGCGACAACGTCAATCCATTTTAGAAATTCTCGCGCAAGTAGAAGTGAACATTGATTATCCAGAATATGACGATGTTGAAGATGCTACAACTGAATTCCTATTAGAGCAATCTAAAAAGATTAAAAACGAAATTAATCTATTATTAGAGACTGGAACACAAGGTAAAATTATGAGAGAGGGTCTTTCAACCGTTATCGTTGGTAAACCAAATGTAGGGAAATCGTCAATGTTAAATAACCTTATTCAAGATAATAAAGCCATCGTAACTGAAGTTGCAGGTACAACTCGTGACGTTTTAGAAGAATACGTCAATGTTAGAGGTGTACCATTAAGATTGGTAGATACTGCAGGTATTCGTGACACTGAAGATATCGTTGAAAAAATTGGTGTCGAACGTTCACGCAAAGCCTTAAGTGAAGCAGATCTAATCTTATTTGTATTAAATAACAATGAGCCATTAACACAAGAAGATCGTACATTATATGAAGTTATTAAAAATGAAGATGCCATTGTAATTGTTAACAAAACTGATTTAGAACAAAACTTAGATATAAATGAAGTAAAAGAAATGATTGATGATACACCACTTATCCAAACATCTATGCTTAAACAAGAAGGTATTGATCAACTAGAATTACAAATACGAGATTTATTCTTTGGTGGCGATGTTCAAAACCAAGATATGACGTATGTATCTAATTCAAGACATATCTCTTTATTAAAGCAAGCTAGAAATGCCATTCAAGATGCGATTGATGCAGCTGAATCAGGTATTCCTATGGATATGGTTCAAATTGACTTAACGCGTACTTGGGAATTATTAGGTGAAATTATTGGTGAATCTGCTAGTGATGAATTGATTGATCAACTATTTAGTCAATTCTGCTTAGGAAAATAATAGTTTATACCTTATAGCTATGTAACGTTTAAGAAATGATAAATATTAAAGAAACTGAGACGGTAGGAAGTCTTATTTATAAAATTAAGGACAAAGGAAATTTAAAGGAGGTCAATTAGGTGGTTCAAGAATATGATGTAATCGTCATTGGTGCTGGACATGCAGGTATTGAAGCAGGTTTGGCATCTGCAAGACGTGGCGCAAAAACACTAATGCTAACAATTAATCTAGATAATATTGCATTCATGCCATGTAACCCATCAGTAGGTGGTCCAGCGAAAGGTATTGTCGTTCGAGAAATTGACGCATTAGGTGGACAAATGGCTAAAGCGATTGATAAAACACATATCCAAATGCGTATGTTAAATACTGGTAAAGGACCAGCAGTACGTGCGTTACGTGCTCAAGCAGACAAAGTGTTATATCAACAAGAAATGAAACGTGTCATTGAAGATGAAGATAATTTAGACATCATGCAAGGTATGGTGGATGAATTAATTATTGAAGACAATGAAGTAAAAGGTGTCCGCACAAATATCGGTACTGAATATCGCGCTCAAGCGGTTGTTATTACGACAGGTACATTCTTACGTGGTGAAATAATCTTAGGTAACATGAAATATTCAAGTGGTCCAAATCATCAACTTCCATCTATCACTCTAGCTGATAATTTAAGAGAATTAGGTTTTGAAGTTGTGCGCTTTAAAACGGGTACACCTCCACGTGTAAACGCGAAAACAATTGACTATTCTAAGACGGAAATTCAACCTGGTGATGATGTAGGTCGTGCATTTAGTTTTGAAACTACAGAATATATCCTAGACCAATTACCTTGTTGGTTAACATATACCAATGATCGTACACATAAAGTCATCGATGATAATCTACATTTATCAGCTATGTATTCAGGTATGATTAAAGGAACAGGTCCTCGTTATTGTCCATCAATTGAAGATAAATTTGTGCGTTTTAATGATAAACCTAGACATCAACTTTTCCTAGAGCCTGAAGGTCGTAATACAAATGAAGTTTACGTTCAAGGACTTTCAACAAGCTTACCAGAACACGTACAACGTCAAATGTTAGAAACGATTCCTGGTCTTGAAAAGGCAGACATGATGCGTGCGGGTTATGCCATTGAATATGATGCGATTGTGCCAACGCAATTATGGCCAACATTGGAAACTAAAATGATTAAAAATTTATATACGGCTGGACAAATCAATGGTACTTCAGGATATGAGGAAGCGGCTGGTCAAGGTATTATGGCTGGAATCAATGCTGCAGGTAAAGTGCTTGGTACCGGAGAAAAAATCTTAAGTCGTTCAGATGCATATATTGGTGTTTTAATTGATGACTTAGTTACAAAAGGTACGAATGAGCCTTACCGCTTATTAACATCTCGTGCAGAATATAGATTATTACTACGTCATGATAATGCTGACTTGCGTTTGACTGATGTAGGTTATGAATTAGGTATGATTTCAGAAGAACGTTACGCGCGTTTTAATGAAAAGCGTCAACAAATTCAAGATGAAATCCAACGTTTAACTGATATTCGTATTAAACCAAATGAACACACACAATCTGTCATTGAGGCAAATGGTGGTTCACGTCTAAAAGATGGCATTCTAGCAATTGATCTATTACGACGTCCTGAAATGACATATAATACAATCTTAGAAATTCTAGAAGAAAGTCATCAATTACCTGAAGCGGTTGAAGAGCAAGTTGAAATTCAAACGAAATACGAAGGCTATATCAATAAATCATTGCAACAAGTTGAAAAAGTTAAACGCATGGAAGAGAAAAAAATTCCGGAAGACTTAGATTATAGTAAAGTGGATAGTTTAGCGACTGAAGCTCGTGAAAAATTAGCTGAAGTTAAACCATTGAATATTGCACAAGCATCACGAATCTCTGGTGTTAACCCAGCAGACATCTCAATCTTACTTGTTTATTTAGAGCAAGGTAAATTGCAAAGGGTGAAAAATTAATGAATGGCGTAGAATGGCTAGCTAAAGAATTAAGTGAACATGGAATTGAATTGTCAGATAAACAAAAAGAACAATTTCAAACATATTATCGTTTACTTGTAGAATGGAATGAGAAAATGAATCTCACAAGTATTACAGATGAACATGAAGTTTATTTGAAACATTTCTATGATTCAATTACACCGAGCTTTTATTATGATTTCAATCAGCCTTTAACCATCTGTGATGTTGGTGCAGGTGCAGGTTTCCCAAGTATTCCATTGAAGATTGTTTACCCTGAATTGAAAGTAACCATTGTAGATTCTTTAAATAAACGTATTCAATTTTTAAATCATCTAGCTGCTGAACTTGGCTTAACACAAGTTAGCTTTGTACATGATCGCGCTGAAACATTCGGTAAAGGCGTAAACAGAGAAACGTATGACGTAGTTACAGCACGTGCAGTAGCCAGACTTACAGTGTTAAGTGAATTGTGCCTTCCTTTAGTTAAAAAGGGTGGCCAGTTCATCGCATTGAAGTCTTCTAAAGGAGAAGAAGAATTAGAAGAAGCACAATTTGGGATTAGTATATTAGGTGGCGTCTTTAGTGATTCTTATACATTTGATTTACCAGAAGATGCTGGTGAACGACAAATGATTATTATAGATAAACGTCGTCAAACATCTAAAAAATATCCTAGAAAACCTGGTACGCCTAATAAATCTCCTTTACTAGAAAATTAATAGCACCTACATGTTAAAATTAATTTTAAGAGGAGTGAATGGATAATGAAAAAGCCTTTTTCAAAATTATTTGGATTGAAAAATAAAGATGACATCGTTGGATACATTGAAGAAGATCGCAATTCTAGCGTCGAATCCATTCAAATTGAGCGTATTGTACCTAACCGTTATCAACCAAGACAGGTGTTTGACTCAAGTAAGATTACTGAACTTGCTGAATCTATTGACGAGCATGGTTTATTACAACCCATCGTTGTAAGACCGATTGAAGAGAATATGTATGAAATTATTGCGGGTGAACGACGTTTTAGAGCACTACAGTCACTGCATAAATCTCAAGCAGATGTCATTATACGTCATATGAATGATGAAGAAACAGCAGTTGTTGCATTAATTGAGAATATTCAACGTGAAAATTTATCTGCTGTTGAAGAAGCGGAAGCTTATAAAAAGCTTCTTGAGATTGGTGGAACAACGCAAAGTGAATTAGCTAAAAGTTTAGGTAAAAGTCAAAGTTTTATCGCAAATAAATTGCGATTATTGAAATTAGCACCTAAAGTGATTAGTCGTTTAAGAGAAGGCAAGATTACTGAGCGTCATGCTCGTGCTGTCTTATCTCTTAAAGAGGACGATCAAGAAAAGCTAATTGAACAAGTGATTAGCCAAAAATTAAATGTTAAACAAACAGAAGCACGTGTTAAACAGAAAATTGGACCAGAAAAAGTAAAGGCTCAATCTTTCCAATTCTCTAAAGATTTAACACAAGCCCGTGACGAAGTTGGAAAAAGCATTCAAGCCATTGAACAATCTGGTATACGTGTAGAACAACGTGATAAAGAACATGATGATTATTACGAAATTAAAATAAAAATTTATAAAAAATAGATGAAAAGTGTGTATAATGCTATTCCTTGAAAAATAGGTTTTAAAGTTATACCACTTAATAATAGCACTAAGATGATTAAAAGTTGAATCATTTTAGTGTTTTTTATGGGCTCTACGTCAAATCGGACTGATGAGTCCAAAT
>NZ_KV801106.1:0-23045 GCF_001810405.1 Staphylococcus sp. HMSC069D12 | reverse complement strand
GGTCTCTTCAGATCTACGGATTTTCGCCATGCCATGAAATTAGGCATATGTTAGCCAGTTAAGGGAACAACGACATGATAAAAAGGTAATTAGCTATATTTTTCTAACTTTGCAACAGAACCTATAATTACAGGGGAAAGTTTGAAATTTGCAGTTTTGCATAAATCTAAAGATTATCGTATAATTCATAGTGATTGAGTAAGGATTACAAACAAAATTTGGGGTTGATGAATACTATAAACAGAAGGTAGGTTGAGTCAAAGCGAGTAAGAGCGCTTTAGATAATTAATATGATTGCATTTGACTTAATAGGACAAACACCACTCGTATTACTGGAAAGTTTTAGCGATGAGAACGTTCAGATTTATGCTAAATTAGAGCAATTCAATCCAGGTGGTAGTGTGAAAGATAGACTAGGTAAATACCTTGTTGAAACAGCCATAAAAGAAGGTCGAGTTTCTTCGGGGGGTACGATTGTTGAAGCTACAGCAGGAAATACTGGAATAGGACTTGTAATTGCTGCCAATCGGTATCATTTAAAATGTGTTATTTTTGCGCCAGAGGGCTTTTCTGAAGAAAAAATATCAATTATGCGTGCATTAGGCGCAGATATTAAACGTACGCCTAAAGATGAAGGCATGATTGGTGCACAAACTAAAGCAAGAAGCTACGCCCAAGAATTTGGGGCGATATATATGAACCAATTTGAAACGGAACATAATCCAGCGGCATATACGCATACGTTAGGTAAACAACTGACTGATACTTTGCCAAACATAGACTACTTTGTTGCAGGCGTGGGTTCAGGAGGTACGTTTACAGGCGTTGCACAACATCTTAAACAATATAGTGTAAAGAATGTGATTGTTGAACCAGAAGGCTCAATATTAAATGGTGGCGAAGCACATTCACATGATATTGAAGGTATTGGTTCAGAAAAATGGCCCATCTTTTTGGAACGAAGTTTAGTAGATCAAATTATTACAGTAAGTGATAAAGATGGCTTTGACAATGTTAAACGTTTAGCACAACAAGAAGGATTATTAGTAGGTAGCTCATCAGGCGCTGCTTTACAAGGTGCTTTAGATATTAAAAATCAAATCGATAAGGGCGTTATTGTAACCATTTTTCCAGATGGAAGCGATCGTTATATGTCGAAAAAAATATTTGAATACAAAGGAGAATAATGATGAAGAAAAAAACACAAATGATTCATGGTGGACATACAACAGATGACTTTACAGGTGCAGTTACGACACCTATTTACCAAACAAGTACGTATTTACAAGACGAGATTGGTGACTTAAGACAAGGATACGAGTACTCCCGTACAGCTAACCCAACACGTACAGCGATTGAAAGTGTTATTGCTAATTTAGAAAATGGTAAACATGGTTTTGCTTTTGGTTCAGGTATGGCGGCTATCAGTGCGGTCATCATGTTGTTAGATAAAGGTGATCATCTTATTTTAAATTCTGATGTGTATGGTGGAACTTATCGTGCATTAACTAAAGTATTTACACGTTATGGCATCGATGTTGATTTCGTAGATACAACTCATATTGAAAATGTCAAAGACTATATTAAACCAGAAACTAAAATGTTATATGTAGAAACACCATCAAATCCATTATTACGTGTAACAGATATTAAACGTACAGCAGAAATTGCAAAAGAAAATAATTTAATTTCAGTAGTAGATAATACATTTATGACACCTTACTATCAAAATCCATTAGATTTCGGTATTGATATTGTATTACATTCAGCTACTAAATATATTGGTGGTCATAGTGATGTTGTAGCTGGTTTGGTTGCAACTGCAGATGACGAGTTAGGAGAACGTTTAGCCTTTATTTCAAATTCAACAGGTGGTGTTCTTGGACCACAAGATAGTTATTTATTAGTTCGTGGTATTAAAACATTAGGATTACGTATGGAACAAATTAATCGTAATGTTAAAGCTATTGTTGAAATGTTACAAAATCATCCATCAGTTCAACAAGTATTCCATCCAAGTATTAAAGACCATTTAAACCATGATATTCATGCCGCTCAAGCAAGTGGTCATACAGGCGTGGTTGCTTTTGAAGTAAAAGATACTGAAGCAGCAAAACAACTTATTCGTGAAACAAACTACTTCACATTAGCTGAAAGTTTAGGTGCAGTTGAAAGTTTAATTTCAGTACCTGCTTTAATGACACATGCATCTATCCCTGCTGATGTCCGTGCTAAAGAAGGTATCACTGATGGACTCGTACGTTTATCAATCGGTATTGAAGATACAGATGATTTAGTTGAAGACTTAAAACAAGCTATTGATACTTTGAACTAAATCAAATGAGTTAAGACAAAATAATATTTTAATTCTACATTATAGTTAGAATCAACCATATAGGGGTGGGACAATCAATTTTGTTCCACCCTCTTAATTTTAAATAAAAGTTAAATCTCAATAGTTGAGAATGTGTTATACACTTATGAAAAGTAAATTATATTTCTATGCATATTATTTAAAATTCAAAAGTAGTGTACAAAAAATTCATAGATATGTAATCAAATTGAAATGGAATATCATGTCGAATTGTATTAATTTAGTATAAGTACACTACTTGAACGGATAAAAGAAAGAAGTATGTAATAAAGATTTAATACAGATAAGTGTCTAGTACAAATAGAATTAAGTGGTAAGTAACCCAATGAACAAGCATAAGATTAAGGAGGAGCTTTGTATGAATAAAAAAATTCTAGCAACAGCAGTATTAGGGACAGGAGCACTTAGTACATTATTTGCTCATCAAGCTGAAGCATCAACAACGCACACAGTTCGAAGTGGTGAATCTTTATGGTCTATTTCACACCATTATGGTATCACTGTATCTAAATTAAAATCATTAAATGGCTTATCATCAAATCTTATTTTTCCAAACCAAGTATTAAAAGTTTCAGGATCTTCTAATTATTCAAGTCGTTCAAATTACGGTAATTCAAGTAGTACATATACTGTTAGAGCAGGGGATAGTTTATCATCTATCGCTAGTCGATATGGTACAACATATCGTCATATTATGAATTTAAATGGATTAAATAGCTTTTTAATTTTCCCTGGTCAACAATTAAAAGTATCTGGGTATGTAAGTTCAAATTCACACTCAAGTTATAATTCAAATAGTGGTGGTTCATCAAGTACTTATACAGTACGTTATGGGGATTCACTATCATCTATTGCTAGCCGATATGGTACAACATATCAACATATTATGAGATTAAATGGATTAAATAATTTCTTTATTTATCCTGGTCAAAAATTAAGAATTAGTGGTTCAGCTTCTTCAAACACTTACTCAACGCGTACAGCACAATCAACGTATTATTCATCACCAGTATTTAATCATAGAAATTTATATGATTGGGGACAATGTACATGGCATGTGTTTAATCGTCGTGCTGCTATTGGAAAAGGTATTAGTACTTATTGGTGGAATGCTAATAACTGGGATAATGCTGCAGCTAGAGATGGGTATCGTATTGATGGTAACCCAACAGTAGGTTCAATTGCACAATCGGATGCCGGTTATTATGGTCATGTAGCATTTGTAGAACGTGTTAATAGCAATGGTAGTATTTTAGTTTCAGAAATGAACTTTAGTGCGAGTCCAGGTATTTTAACATATCGTACAATCCCTGCTTATCAAGTACGCAATTATAAATTTATTCATTAATTTATCAAAAAAAGCTAATCAAAAGGAAGTATACTTTACTTCTTTTGATTAGCTTTTTTATCTTATTGGAAATTATAGTCTTCTTTAACTTTTCTAAAGCTTGAAGCTAAACGTGTAACATTAATAATGAATGATACGAATGACGTTAGCTTACGGAATTTGTAAGGAGATTTCATTGATACTACGAAATCTAAGAGTGTGCCTACAGTGCTTAGGCCTAAAGATAAATAAACTAGATTTTTATTTTTCGCGTCGAATTTAATACCGTTATAACCATCTACGATAAAGCCGGCTGTACTAACTAAATTTGAAACGCGCGTTAATTTTGATTTTTTTGCCATGAATAATACCCTCCGAAATATCTAAATGTCATCAAATAATCATTTAGTATATTATTATATGTTAACATCATACTAAAATAACATATATTTTTGAAGTACAAAATATTTCGTTAAAAAGGTGTGATTATATGATAAAGTGTGTTTGTTTAGTGGAGGAAACAGAGAACCAAATCTTATTAGTACAAGTAAGAAATAGAGAGAAGTATTATTTCCCGGGTGGTAAAATTGATGAAGGTGAAACGCAATTAGAAGCGATACAAAGGGAAGTAAAAGAGGAACTACAATTAGAGTTTCCACAAGAGGATTTCACATATATTGGAACGGTCATAGGCGATGCATACCCGCAAACGAACATGCTAACAGAACTAAATGGATTTAAACTTCAACAAGAAATTGACTGGAATAACGTTGAAATTGACAATGAAATTACTGATATACGTTGGTTCGATAAATCTGAAACAATGTTAATAGCACCCGCTGTTATAAAGTGGATTGAAACATTTTCAGAGAGAAAGTAGGGGCATAATGGAAATTCGACCATATTCAATTCAAGATTACCCGTTATTAGATGTATTTGAAATATTACCAGAAGATAGAAAATTCACTCGGACACCTATCCATAATATTGATTTAGCTAAAGGAGACGACGAGCGTCACCCGACTCTTGTTATGAGGGATAATCAATGTGTAGGATTCTTTACTTTACATGAAGGTCGGGGTGTTAAACCATATAGTGACAATAATAAAGCTATATTTTTCCGTTCATTTAGTGTGGATGCACGATATCGTGGTCAAGGTCTTGGAAAAGCAGTGATTCAACAACTACCAAGCTATATAAAGTCAACATTTCCTTACATTAATGAAATAATATTAACTGTGAATACTGACAACGACAAAGCCATCGGATTATATAAACAAGCCCAATATTCTATTACTGGAGATGCAATTTTAGAAGGGCGACCAGTTTACGTTATGAATTTTAAAATATAGATGCTTATAAATAAACAAGCCAGTGAATGAATTTATCAAGACTCATTTACTGGCTATTTTTGAGAGAACTGTGTCCCGCCTATTATATTTTTATAAGTTAATTTTTAAAATTTTGATTCGTAGATTGCGAAGAAATTTCAGAATGCTTTTGATTAAATTTAGGGTGTTTAATTAATAAAGCTGTAATCCATGCCGTAATCGGGATACTAATCGCTACGGCAATTCCACCTAGTAAGATAGAAATAAATTCTTGAGCAAATATTTTTGAGTTAATGATATGTCCGAAAGAATAATGTAATTGGAAAAACCAAAAGAATAATGTCAATTGACCACCAAAATAAGCTAAATATATCGTATTGGCAGAAGTTGCTAGAATTTCTCTACCTACACGCATGCCTGATTGGAACAATGCCTTACGTGAAAGGGTGGGGTTGGTTTCATTAAGTTCATACATTGGTGAGCTTATAGTTATGGTTAAGTCGATGACCGCTGCAATTACTGCCAAAATGACTGTAAATACTGAGAATTGAACCATATCAATACCGATATTCATTGAAAAAATATATGTTTCGTCTTGTTGTTCTGTTGTAAAGCCTTGTAAGTGACCGATGCTTATTGATAGATAAATACCAACTATTAAGAGAATGGTAGTAATTATTGTAGCAATAAAAGCTGCTTTGGTCTTAATGTTATAACTATTTAAAATAAATAAGTTACATGCGGCAATGACAATGCAAAAAACTAGTGAAACTAGGTATATAGGTGTTCCAAATAAGATGAACACAATACTAATTAGCAGGATAATAAAATTTAAGAATAATGTTAAGTATGAGATTAAGCCTTTTTTACCGCCAAAAATGAGCATTAAAATTAATAAAATTAGTGCTAGTAGGACGACTGCATTCATCTTGTCACACCCTTCCATTTCATCCACATAACCATCAAACTAATTGTAATTGGAATCGTTAGAACGATACCAATACCACCAGTTAAAGCACGAGCAATTTCTAAAGACCAGTTCATCGAAATCGTATACGTAAATGTGTTAGCATTTTTTAAATAGATTAAGAACATCGGTAGACTTCCAGATAAGTAAGAAAAAAGTAAAATGTTCGTCATTGTACCCATGATATCTTGTCCTATATTACGACCTGCTAAAGCCCAACGTGATAAAGAAATGTTAGGTGTACGTTGTAATATTTCATACATACCGCTTGATATTGTAATAGCAACATCCATCACTGCACCTAATGATCCTATAAGTACAGAAGCTAAAAATATATCTTTAGGTGGCAGCGTTAAAAAACTCATTGTTTCATATTTAATACCAGCACCATTGGTTAACTGAATAATAATTTGAGTGATACCAATACATAAAAATGTACCTAATAAAGTACCGACTGTTGTAATCCAAGTGCGCATGTGCCAACCAGTGACGAGCAATAACGTGACAATGGTGGAGAAAATGATCGCCACACTCATCAAATTGAATAGATTAGTAGATGGATGTTTATCATGAATTGCAATAGCTATCAAGATAGCACCAGTGTTAAAGATGAGTGACAGAATAGATTGTAAGCCTACATTACGTCCTACTAGTAAGAGAGACATAATGAATATACCTGCGATTGCTACAGTTAAGTTATCGCGTTTTTTCTCTAAGATAGTTGCATCTTTAGGACTATTTTGAATATGCATTAGCACCTTGTTATTTTTGCTAAAGTGCTCAGAATCTGCTTGAGATTTAACATATGTATTGTCTATCGTAGTTGATTCGCCTTTAAATTTTCCATTTAATATCTTTATTGTTAAATGCTGTTTGTATTTAAAATCTGTATTATGTTGCTCATCAACAACCTTTTGAGCGTTACTTTTTTCTACATGAGTAACTTTACCGATAGGTGTATTGTAGAAACTAGCATTGAAAAACGTAAAGATAAAAGCACCGATAATAAGTACACCAATTAGAACTATGATGCGATTCATCACGCGATGACTAGAATTGTTGCGTTTTTGTGCATTCATTAATTTAACCCTCATTTATAAATCAAATTCTATTCTTAATTAAGTCAGAGTGATTATACGCTCGTCAGCATTATTATTCAAATAGTATCCATTTAATTATCGAATACCTCTTTATAACATTAGTGGTATGTAGATACTTTGCTTAAAAGTTGATGTATTAAATTCGATAAATTAAGTATATCAACTTTTTTATTATCCTTTTTAAAGACGGCGCAAAATGATCGCTTTAATTCTGTATGGCCTAACGAAATATCACATAATTCATCTTTATCATTTTCTAAAGATAAATAATCTGGCAAGATAACATAACCACGTTGATGTTTAAGTAAATAATTCGCTAAAGATTTAGAACCAACTATATTAACTGGCAGCTTTAAAGTGTGCTGTAAACGACTTTCAATTGTCGATGCCAAAGGTTTTAAAGTGAATAGTTGTGTTTTGGCAAATTGTGTTAGCGGAGGATTAATCGATAAAGCAATGACGTCATCTTTAGGTACATAAATATGATATGTTTCCTCAAATAATGGTTTCAATGATAAATTAGTATTCTTCTGAAGTTCGGCGTTAATTTCAACTAGGCCAATATCTATTTTGCCAGTATAAAGTGCCTCGGAAATATCAGATGATGACATAATATGAGGAACGATGATGCTATCATATTGTCGTTCAAATGCTTGAATAATCGCAGTAATCATTTGAGAAATATAGCTTTCCTCAAAACCAATATTCAGAACACGTGCATTTTTATGATTTGTTTGTTGAAATAACGCTACCGTTTCATCTAATTGCTCTAAAATTTGCGTAGCTTGATTGAGTAAAGCTTTACCATGTGAGGTTAAATGAATATTTCTCCCTTGTCTATTGAATAACGTTACTTGCAATTCCTGTTCTAATAATGTAATTTGCCGACTTATTGCAGATTGGGCTATGTTCAACTCAAGTGCTGCTTCAGAGATGTGTTCTCTACGTGCTACTTCTACAAAATATTTTAATTGTTTAATTTCCATATACATGCCCCTTCCAACTTTTCAAATTTACCTATTAGTATTAATTGTTCTAATTATTAGAATAAAGTCATCTAATTAATATATTGTTCAGATAAATATTTTACATTATATTTAATATTATTAACAGTAAATTTTCTGAAAATTCTCAAAAGGAGTGGGCATCATGTTTGATGAAAGATTAAAAAGAGGATTATACGATTGCCGTGAGGAACATGATGCATGTGGTATTGGGTTTTACGCAAACATGAATAATTTAAGGTCACATGATATCATCGAAAAATCACTTGAAATGTTGCGTCGTCTTGATCATCGTGGTGGTGTTGGCGCAGATGGTATAACAGGTGATGGTGCCGGTATTATGACCGAAATACCATTTCAATTTTTTAAAGCTCATGTCAATTTAGACTTACCTAACGAGGGAGATTATGCGGTAGGTCTTTTTTTCTCTAATAAAAAGATTCAAGGTACGAAACATGAAACGCAATTCAATGACTACTTTCAAAGTGAAGGTTTAAAGGTAATTGGCTATCGTGATGTGCCTGTCGATGTTAATGCAGTGGCACCTCATGTTGCGTCTACGATGCCACACATTCAACAAGTGTTTATTGATATTAGATCTATTGAAACACCGGTTAAACCATTGTATATAGCGAGAAAGCAAATAGAGCAATATGCAGAACGACAAGATTTAGGACTTTATTTCACAAGTTTATCGCATAAGACAATTGTTTATAAAGGTTGGTTACGCTCAGATCAAATTAAGAAACTATATCTAGATTTAAATCACGAAGACTATCAATCTAAACTAGGACTTGTTCATTCAAGGTTTAGTACAAATACGTTCCCGAGTTGGAAGCGTGCGCACCCAAACCGATTATTGATGCACAATGGTGAAATTAATACGATTAAAGGTAATGTGAATTGGATGAGAGCACGACAAAGACAATTAATTCAAACATTATTTGGCGAAGAACATACTAAAATACAAAACATTGTTGATGAAGATGGTAGTGATTCAGCGATTGTAGATAATGCGTTAGAATTTTTATCATTAGCGATGGAACCCGAAGAAGCAGCGATGTTGCTTATACCTGAACCGTGGTTATACAACAAAGAAAATGATGCCAATGTTCGTGCGTTCTATGAGTTTTATAGCTATTTAATGGAACCATGGGATGGACCAACGATGATTTCATTTTGTAATGGAGATAAAATTGGTGCATTAACTGACCGAAATGGATTACGACCAGGTCGTTACACAATTACAAAAGATAATTTTATTGTTTTTTCATCTGAAGTGGGTGTAGTAGATGTACATGAAGACAATGTTGCTTATAAAGGACAGCTCAATCCTGGGAAGTTATTACTTGTAGACTTTGAGTCTCATAAAGTGGTTGAAAATAATGAATTAAAAGTTCGAATTGCCAATCAATATCCTTACAAAGAATGGTTGGAAAGCCACAAAGTGGACCTAAACTTAGAAGCCCAAACGTATCATCAACCTTTATTAAACAATGGGACATTATTTAAGTTGCAGCGTCAATTTGGATATACGAAAGAAGATATCTATAAATATATGTCTGAATTAGTGATAGGTAAGAAAGATCCAATTGGTGCTATGGGTTACGATGCGCCACTTGCGGTATTAAATGAAAGACCAGAGTCCCTATTTAATTACTTTAAACAATTATTTGCACAGGTAACTAACCCACCTATTGATGCTTATCGCGAAAAGATAGTAACAAGTGAGTTATCTTATTTAGGTGGAGAAGGTAATTTGTTCCATCCTGATGAAACAGTATTAGACCGTATTCAACTGGCAAAACCCGTCCTAACTTTAACGCAATTAGATAAGATTAAACAGAGTAAGTTTAACGTGAAACACTTATCTACACTATATCAAGATAACCTTAAAGAGGCATTGGAAAGACTGGGTGAAGCGGCGATACAAGCTACTCGAGATGGTCATACTATATTAGTTCTTGATGATAGTGAACTTATTGATAATGATGATGAAAGTAAAGTGAAAGAACAACGCTACGCTATGCCAATGCTATTAGCTATCAGTCATATTCATCAGTTATTAATCAGAGAAGGTCTACGTATGGATACTAGCTTAGTGGCACTATCTGGAGAAACGCGTGAAGTTCATCATGTAGCATGCTTATTAGGCTATGGTGCAAATGCTGTTATTCCATATCTAGCTCAGCATACTATTGCACATTTAACTGAAACACATCGTTTAGAAGGCGCCGTTTCCGACAACGTTGAAACTTATACACGTGTGCTATCAGAGGGTGTTATTAAAGTAATGGCGAAGATGGGTATCTCTACTGTTCAAAGTTATCAAGGGGCTCAAATCTTTGAAGCGGTTGGTCTATCTCAAGAGGTGATTGATGACTATTTCACTGGAACACAGTCTAAGTTATCAGGGCTAAGCATTCAACAAATTGATACTGAAAATAAAATGCGTCAACAAAGACATAATGAGTACCTAGATTCAGGAAGTATCTTCCAATGGCGACAACAAGGTCAACATCATGTGTTTAATCCTACAACAATTCATTTGTTACAACATGCATGTCGTGAGAATGATTATACACAGTTTAAAACTTTTTCTAATGCTGTACATGATCAGAGAAATGATCATCTACGTGATTTATTAGAATTTAAAGCACAGCAGCCGATTCATATTAGTGAGGTTGAATCAGTAGAGACTATTGTTAAACGTTTTAATACGGGGGCAATGAGCTATGGTTCTATTTCTGAAGAAGCGCATCAAACATTAGCACAAGCTATGAATAAACTAGGTGGTAAAAGTAATAGTGGTGAAGGTGGAGAAAATCCTAAACGCTATGAAATCCAAGAAGACGGTAGTGTGTTATCAAGTGCTATTAAGCAAGTCGCTTCTGGCCGTTTTGGTGTGACTAGTAATTATTTGCAACATGCAAAAGAGTTACAAATTAAAGTTGCTCAAGGTGCTAAGCCAGGAGAAGGAGGACAGTTACCGGGCACAAAAGTATATCCTTGGATTGCTGAGACACGAGGTTCAACGCCAGGTATAGGATTGATTTCACCTCCACCACATCACGATATTTACTCAATTGAAGACTTAGGACAATTAATTCATGACTTAAAGAATGCAAACAGAAGCGCTGATGTAGCAGTTAAATTAGTTTCGAAAACAGGTATCGGAACCATTGCATCGGGTGTCGCTAAAGCATTTGCAGATAAAATCGTCGTGAGTGGATATGATGGTGGTACAGGTGCATCTCCTAAGACGAGTATTCAACACGCCGGTTTACCTTGGGAGCTTGGTTTAGCTGAAACGCATCAAACATTGAAATTAAATCATTTACGTAGTCGTGTTCGTTTAGAAACAGATGGTAAGTTGATGACAGGTAGAGATGTTGCATTAGCATGTGCACTAGGTGCCGAAGAATTTGGATTCGCGACTGCACCATTAGTTGTTTTAGGGTGCATCATGATGCGCGTTTGTCATAATGATACATGTCCAGTAGGTATCGCGACTCAGAACAAAGATTTAAGAGCGTTGTTTAGAGGTAAGGCTGACCACGTTGTTAACTTTATGCATTTTATTGCTGAAGAGTTAAGAGAGGTCTTAGCATCGTTAGGACTACGAACAGTTGAAGAATTGGTTGGACGTACCGACTTGTTACAACGCTCAAGTCGAATTGATGAACAATCAAAAGCAGCAACACTAGACATTGATAAGTTATTGGATTCAGTTGATGGCCCTAACTCAAAAGAAATTAATCAAAATCATCATTTAGATATAGGTTTCGATTTAAATTATCTATATAAAGATGCTAAACAAAGTATTGAGGATAGAAAATTATTTAAAGGGAATTATGTGATTAATAATGAACAACGAGATGTAGGTGTTATCACAGGAAGTTACATTACTCAGTGTCACGGTATTAAAGGGTTACCAGAGGGGACAATTGTAGCTAAAACACATGGTCATGCTGGACAAAGCTTAGCGGCATTCGCACCATCAGGATTGTTAGTCCAACATACAGGTGATGCAAATGATTACGTTGGTAAAGGGTTATCTGGTGGTACTGTTGTGATTAAGGCACCAAATAAACAACGCGAACGTGAAATTATTGCTGGGAATGTATGTTTCTATGGTGCTTCAAAAGGTAAAGCCTTTATTAATGGTAGTGCTGGCGAACGTTTTTGTATTAGAAACAGTGGTGTTGATGTAGTAGTAGAAGGTATCGGTGATCATGGTTTGGAATATATGACTGGAGGACATGTAGTCAATTTAGGAGATGTAGGTAAGAACTTCGGTCAAGGTATGAGCGGAGGCGTTTGTTACGTATTTCCAAGTAATCTCGAATTATTCAAACGTAAAAACCAATTACCAACCCTAGCTTTTGAGAGAGTGACACACAAAGAGGAGAAAGCGTTACTTAAAACAATGTTAGAGGAACATTATCGTTATACCCAAAGTACAAAAGCAGCGGCAATTTTAAATGATTTTGAACATGTGGCAGACAAAGTTATTAAAGTGATTCCAAAAGATTATGAACTAATGATGCAAAAAATTGAATTACAAAGTCGTCGTTTGCCACAACTTGATGATGCTAAACTGGCAGCATTCTATGATGAACGTAAGACAATTGAACAAGAATTACAGCCAGCAGTTATTTACTAAAGAAAGGAGAGGTCTGTTATGGGTGAGTTTAAAGGATTTATGAAATATGAAAAGCAATCATTATCTGAACTGTCTTTAGTTGAACGCCTAAAACATCATGATGCGTTTCAACAACGTTTTTCACGTGATGAGGCGTCTGTTCAAGGCGCGCGATGTATGGATTGTGGGACACCATTCTGTCAAACAGGTCTTCCTTTCGGTAGAGAAACCATTGGTTGCCCTATTGGTAATTATATTCCTGAGTGGAATGATTTGGTTTATCGCCAGGATTTCAAAGCTGCATATCAACGTTTAAGTGAAACAAATAATTTTCCTGAATTTACAGGACGTGTTTGTCCTGCACCTTGCGAACAATCTTGTGTTATGAAGATTAATCGTGAATCAGTCGCAATTAAAGGGATAGAACGCACAATTATTGATGAAGCATATGATAACGGTTGGGTTAAACCTAAATATCCTAAGCAAAGGTTAGAACAATCTGTAGCGATTGTTGGGAGTGGTCCTGCAGGCCTCTCTGCAGCTGAAGAGCTCAATTACATGGGTTATCAAGTGACGGTGTTTGAAAGAGCCGCAGAAGCGGGTGGTTTATTAATGTATGGAATTCCCAATATGAAATTAGATAAGGATGTTGTGCGTCGCCGTATTACACTGATGACAGAAGCAGGTATTACATTTAAAATGAATACCAACATTGGTGTGGATATCTCACGCGAAGAATTAGAACAGACATATGACGCTATTATCTTATGTACAGGAGCTCAAAAAGCACGTGACTTGCCATTAGAAGGACGTATGAGTCAAGGTATTCACTTTGCTATGGATTATTTAACCGAGCAGACTCAATTACTAAATGGTGAAATTGACGAACCAACTATTACGGCTAAAGGAAAAAATGTAATCATCATCGGTGCTGGTGATACTGGCGCGGATTGTGTTGCTACTGCCTTACGTGAAAATTGTAAGTCAATTGTGCAATTTAACAAATATACGAAAGCACCTGAAAAAATTGCGTTTGAAAGTAATACGTCGTGGCCACTTGCATTACCTGTTTTCAAAATGGATTATGCTCATAAAGAATATGAAGCACGTTTCGGTAGAGAGCCTCGCGCTTATGGTGTTCAAACTATGCGATATGATGTTGATCATATTGGTAATGTGCGTGGTGTATATACACAAATCTTAGAGGAAACACCAGAAGGAATGGTTGTCGTAGATGGTACTGAAAGACATTGGCCAGCAGATCTTGTTCTTTTATCGATAGGCTTCGAAGGTACCGAACCTACAGTACCCAAATCTTTTGATATTGCTACACAACAAAATAAAATCATCGCCAACGATAAAGATTATCGCACTAATAAAGAAAAAATATTTGCCGCTGGGGATGCGAGAAGAGGTCAAAGTCTTGTAGTTTGGGCGATTAAAGAAGGACGTGCTGTTGCTCAATCTGTCGATAAATTCTTGAAACAAAAGGTATTCGTGTAAGTTACTTTAAAAATAAGATAGTAGTGAAAATAAAATGGATATTTTTACACTTTAAACTTAAAAGTAATTGACTTCCGATGAACCGTGGTATATGATATTTATTGTGTTCATTGGAGGAATACCCAAGTCCGGCTGAAGGGATCGGTCTTGAAAACCGACAGGGCCTTAACGGGCCGCGGGGGTTCGAATCCCTCTTCCTCCGCCATTATAATTAAAATCCAAGACTAATAAATATAAAAAAGACAAGTACTCAATTTATAACATATTGAGTACTTGTCTTTTTTATTGCCTCCGAAGTCAGTGATAAATTTAATGCACAAATTAGCACACAATAATGAAAACCTTTACAAAACTTGTCTAGACAAGTTATACTTGAGTTATTATAAACAAGGGAGTGAAGGGTGTGGCTGTAAAAAGAAAAGACGTGCAAGACATCGTTAAAACAATTGGTGGGAAAGAAAATATTGACACTGCAACACATTGTGTTACTCGATTGCGTTTAGTTTTAAAAGATGACAATAAAGTCGACAAAGATGCACTAGACGACAACGCACTTGTCAAAGGCCAATTTAAAGCGGATAACCAATACCAAATTGTTATTGGGCCTGGTACTGTAGACGAAGTATATAAGCAATTTATTCAAGAAACGGGTGTAGAAGAATCGTCAAAAGATGATGCAAAAGCTGCTGCATCGAAGAAAGGTAATCCGTTACAACGACTTATAAAATTATTGGGAGATATTTTTATACCGATTTTACCGGCATTAGTTACAGCGGGTCTTTTAATGGGGATTAATAATTTACTTACCATGAAAGACTTATTTGGTCCTAAACCACTTGTGGAACAGTTTCCACAGTTAGGTGATATATCAAATATTATTAACGTAATTGCAAGTACAGCATTTATCTTCTTACCAGCTTTAATTGGTTGGAGTAGTATGAAAGTGTTTGGTGGCAGTCCTATTTTGGGGTTGGTACTAGGGCTTATTTTGATGCATCCACAATTAGTTTCACAATACGATATTGCTAAAGGACATATTCCGACATGGAATCTTTTTGGTTTAGAAATTAAGCAATTAAATTATCAAGGTCAAGTGTTGCCTGTTTTAATTGCGGCCTATGTCTTATCACTCATTGAAAAAGCATTAAATAAAGTTGTTTATGATTCTATTAAAATGTTGGTTGTTGGACCAGTAGCGCTACTCGTAACAGGTTTCTTAGCATTTATTATTATTGGTCCGATTGCACTTGCAGTAGGTACAGGTATAACTGGAGCAGTACAATTTGTTTTTGAGCACGCTGGTTGGTTAGGCGGTGCACTTTATGGTTTCTTCTATGCACCACTTGTTATTACAGGATTACACCATATGTTCTTAGCAGTAGATTTCCAATTAATGGGTAGTAAACTAGGTGGTACATATTTATGGCCTATCGTTGCGATTTCTAATATTTGCCAAGGTTCGGCTGCTTTTGGAGCATGGTTTATTTATAAACGACGTAAAATGGTAAAAGAAGAAGGTTTAGCATTAACTTCATGTGTATCATCATTTTTAGGTGTTACAGAGCCTGCAATGTTTGGTGTAAACTTACCGTTAAAAGTACCTTTCTTCGCTGCTATTTGTACATCAAGCGTTTTAGGTGCCATTATTGGCGCTAATAAGGTGTTAGGCAATGTTGGTGTAGGTGGTGTTCCAGCATTCATATCAATCCACAGTGAATTTTGGTTCATTTATATACCAGTCACATTACTTGCTATGGTGATACCAGCTATTTTGACAATCATCTTTGCAAGATTTACAACAATTAAAGCTAAAAAAATGGTGGCAACGCCAGACGAAACTGTAGCGAAATAATTAATACAAATGAAGACGTTCAAATTTCACATGTTAAGTGTTTGAGCGTCTTTAATGCATATAAAACTATAATTAAATGGAAGGTGACTATCTATGGCACATAAAGATTGGAAGAAATCGGTAGTTTATCAAATTTATCCTAAATCATTTAACGACACTACAGGTAATGGTGAGGGTGATATAAATGGCATTATTGAGAAGTTGGACTATATTCAATATTTAGGCGTCGATTATATTTGGCTAACTCCTGTTTATGAATCCCCAATGAATGATAATGGGTACGATATTAGTAATTATTTAAAAATAAATGAACGCTTTGGTACATTGGAAGATTTTGAAACTTTAATAAGCGAAGCGCATAAGCGTGATTTGAAAGTCATGTTAGATATAGTTATTAATCATACGTCTACAGAACACCGATGGTTTAAAGAAGCGATTAGTTCTAAAGATAACCCTTATCGTGATTATTATTACTTCAAGCCTTCTCAAGATGGCCCTCCAACTAATTGGGAATCTAAGTTTGGTGGGAATGCTTGGCAATATGATGAGAAGACGGATGAATATTATTTACATTTATTTGATGTTACACAAGCAGATTTAAATTGGGATAATGAAAAGGTTAGACAATCTTTATATGAGGTTGTTAATCATTGGATTCAATTTGGTGTAGATGGTTTCCGCTTTGATGTAATTAATCTTATTTCAAAAGGTGAATTTAAAGATTCACCACAAATTGGTAAAGAATTTTATACTGACGGTCCACGTGTACATGAATATCTCCATGAACTTAATCGTCATACATTTGGTGATAAAGATATGATGACGGTAGGAGAAATGTCCTCTACAACAATTGATAACTGTATCAATTATACAAGACCAGATCGACAAGAGTTAAGTAGTGTCTTTAATTTCCATCATTTAAAAGTAGATTATGTCGATGGAGAAAAATGGTCGAACGCTAAATTAGACTTTTTAAAATTAAAAGAAATTTTGATGGATTGGCAAATTGGAATATTTGAAGGTGGAGGATGGAATGCGATTTTCTGGTGTAATCATGATCAGCCACGCGTTGTTTCTCGTTTTGGCGATGATTCTACAGAAGAGAATCGTCAAGCAAGTGCTAAAATGTTGGCAATCGCATTACACATGTTGCAAGGAACACCTTATATCTATCAAGGTGAAGAAATTGGCATGACAGATCCACACTTTGATTCTATTCAGCAATATCGCGATGTCGAGTCGCGTAATGCTTACGATAATCTAGTGCAACAAGGTATTGATGAAAGTGAAGTTCTAACAATTTTAGGTCAAAAATCACGTGACAATTCTAGAACACCTATTCAATGGACATCGGAGAAACAAGCAGGTTTCACTTCAGGTACGCCATGGATTGATATTCCTAACAATACAGAACACATTAATGTAGAAGCGGCAATCGAAGATACTACCTCTGTACTACACACGTATCGCGAACTTATCAAATTACGTCATGAACACGATATCATCACGTATGGTGATATCGAGCCGATGTATATGGAACATCCACAGTTATTCATTTATCGTCGAAATTATGACAACCAAACGTGGCTAGTCGTTGCTAACTTTTCAAAAGAAACAATAAAATTACCTGAAGACCTTAATAGTGAGGGGACGACGATAATTCAAAGCGGTACAATAGAAAATGGTGAAATATCTCCATTTGGTGCAGTAGTGATTAATGTTCAATAAAAAGTAAATAGGTTGATGTAATGGAGAAACAAATGGCAACACAAAAATTCATAACAATATATGAACAACTTAAACAACGAATACATGAGGGCGAATACACATACGGACAACAACTACCTTCAGAACATGAATTATTAACGCTGTATGGAGCGTCACGTGAGACTGTTAGAAAAGCATTGGATTTATTAGCAAATGATGGCATGATTCAAAAAATTAGGGGTAAGGGGTCCATTGTAATAGATCAAGGTATCACGGAGTTTCCGTTCTCAGAATTGATTAGCTTCAAAGAAGTGCAAGAGGAACTTGGTCTCAAGCATGAAACGGAAGTGCTCATTAACGAATTGGTTAAAGCAAACTCAGTTCCTCATGTTAAAAAGCAATTGAATATTAGTAATGATGATGTACTAATCCATGTAGTACGCACGAGAAATGTCAATCAAAAGGTCAAAATTTTGGATGAAGATTACTTTTTAACTTCAATAGTATCCGATATTTCGAATTCAGTGGCAAAAGATTCTATATATCATTACTTAGAAACGCAATTAGGATTAGATATCAGTTATTCAAGTAAGTCGATTACCTTTGAGCCTTTTACTGAAAGAGAATATGATGTTTTTGGGAAAATACAACCGCCATATACCGCAACAGTGAGAAGTGTCGTTTATTTAAATAATACGATGCCATTCCAATACAATGTGTCGAAGCATTTAGCGACAGAGTTTAAATTCCAAGAATTTTCAAGACGACACAAATTATAAGATGAAATTGTACTGGTTTCGATTCATTGAATTACTAATTGAAACTTTACGCTTGCAATCTGAAGAAAGTTTATAGTATTATAAAACTTACCGTGCTAGGTGGGGAGGTAGCGGTTCCCTGTACTCGAAATCCGCTTTATGCGAGACTTAATTCCTTTGTTGAGGGTGTGTTTTTGTGAAGTCTGCCCGAAGCACGTAGTGTTTGAAGATTTCGGTCCTATGCAATATGAACCCATGAATCATGTCAGGTCCTGACGGAAGCAGCATTAAGTGGATCCTCATATGTGCCGTAGGGTAGCCGAGATTTAGCTGTCGACTTCGGTAACGTTTGTGATACACACTCGATTCGAAGGTGCACGGTTTTTTAATATTTTAAACTAACCGAGACAAATAAAATTTTAAATATAAATTTAAGTGAGGAGTAGGACAGGAATTTTTATGAATTCATTGTCCTGCCCTGGCAAGATTGACTAAAATTAAAAATGCTTGTTATAAGTGTAGTTTTAATTTAGTCAACTACTGCCAATATATAATTGTAGCCTGAGACATTGATTTTGTCCCAGGCTCGTTTTTTGTATAGAATATGTATGAATGAGTATAAAATGGGAAAGTGGTTTGTTCGAATATAAAATGGGGACTGCTCGGACTAATCAAAGGGGTGTCATTATGCGACTGTTCTTAAGTACATTAACTGAAATGGATTATATTGAAACATTAAATAAGATTGAATCAAGTTACGATAACAAAGGTCAAGGTGTTGGTCAAAAGCAAAGAGAACTCATTTCAAGACTACGCAGAGCATTAAACTATAATTATGAACTTGAAGTGATTGCAAAAAATGAAGCTGGCGATATTATAGGGCACATCATGCTCAGTGAAATTAACCTAAAGGCGGATGATCAACGGTACAAAGCTTTGGAATTAGCTTCTCTTATAGTAGATAAACCATATCGTAATGAGGGATTAGGTAAAGCTTTAGTTCAAGCTGTTGAAGAACGTGCTAAATCTCAACATTATACGACTATTGTTGTGGGATGTTGCCCGGCATATTTCGAAGAAGTAGGTTATGAACCGGCGGACAAACATAATATTTTTTCAAAAGAAACCAATCCATCCGCTTTGCGTGTAAAATTCTTATGGGATCAACTGGATGAATACCCCCATGGCATTGTGCAAGATGCTGATATGACTTAATAAATTCATTGAAACTTAGATGATAATGCGTGGTATAATGTAGAGTAATTGTTAACGGAGGTGCGGATGTGAATTATCAAGCTTTGTATCGAATGTTTAGACCCCAAAGTTTCCAAGATGTTGTGGGTCAAGAACATGTAACTAAGACGTTACGTAACGCCATTTCCAAAGGTAAACAGTCTCATGCCTATATCTTTAGTGGACCTCGTGGGACTGGTAAAACTAGTATTGCTAAAGTATTTGCTAAAGCGATAAACTGTTTAAATCCTCAAGACGGTGAACCATGTAATGAATGTGCGATATGTAAAGGCATTACACAAGGTACGAATGGTGATGTTATCGAAATTGATGCTGCGAGTAATAATGGTGTAGATGAGATTCGAAATATTAGAGATAAAGTGAAGTATGCACCTAGTGAGTCGAAATATAAAGTGTATATTATTGACGAGGTACATATGCTAACAACTGGGGCTTTTAATGCGTTATTAAAGACGCTTGAAGAACCACCAGCACATGCCATATTTATCCTTGCTACAACTGAACCACACAAAATCCCGCCTACAATTATTTCGCGTGCACAACGTTTTGACTTTAAAGCGATTGGTACTGAACAAATTACTGATCGTTTACGCTTTGTCGCTGAAGAACAACAGTTAGATTATGATAATGAAGCACTTGAGTTTATTGCGAAAGCATCTGAAGGTGGAATGCGAGATGCATTAAGTATCATGGACCAAGCTATCGCATTTGGTGATGAGCACCTTACGCTACAAGACGCATTAGACGTAACAGGTAGTGTAGATGAAGCGGCTTTAAATGAATTATTTAAAGATGTCGTTGATGGTAATGTTAAAAATGCATTTACACGCTATCATCAATTTATTTCTGAAGGAAAAGAAGTTAACCGTCTTATAAATGACATGATTTATTTTGTTCGCGATACAATTATGAATAAAACTGTAAATAATCACGCTGAATTTGATGCGTTAATGAATTTTGATTTAGACATGCTCTATCATATGATTGATATTATTAATGATACATTAGTTTCAATACGATTTAGTGTGAATCAAAATGTTCACTTTGAAGTGCTATTAGTGAAAATTGCTGAAATGGTGAAATCACAACCTGATACCGTTACTAATGTAGCAACGACTCAGGTTGCATCACAACCTAACAACGAAGTGTTATTTCAACGTATGGAACAATTAGAAAATGAACTGAAAACACTTAAAGCACAAGGTATTGCTCAAGCAAGTTCTAAACAACAATCATCACAAACAAACACACGTGGTAAACGTCAGAATAAAGGCACATTTTCAATGACAAATATTGCTAAGGTATTAGATGAAGCAAATAAAGAAGATATTCAATTATTGAAGAAACATTGGCTAGAAGTAGTAGATTATGCGAAAAAGAATGATAAAAAATCATTAGTAAGTTTATTACAAAACTCAATTCCTGTAGCTGCTAGTGAAAAACGAGTATTAATTCAATTTGATGAAGAAATTCACTGTGAAATTGTGAATAGAGATGATGAGAAAAGAACTAGCATTGAAAATGTAGTAAGAAATATCATCAATAAGAATGTTGAAGTAGTTGGGGTCCCTTCAGATCAATGGATGAGAGTGCGAACAGAATATATTAATAGTAGAAAACAGTATGATAAAGAAGAACATCAAACGCCATCTGATGATAGAGAAGAGCAACAAGACACTGATGTAGCACAGAAAGCACGTGATTTATTTGGAGAAGAAACAGTTCATTTAATAGACGAAGAATAGAATTTATTTTATGAATAGAATGAACTTACTTTAGTTAGTGAATTGTCGAAATGAGTCATGAAACAGAGATACATGACAATAAATATAAACGTATGTATAATAAAATATAAATTAAAAGATAATGTCGATACATTCAAGGAGGAAATGATATTATGCGCGGTGGCGGAAATATGCAACAAATGATGAAACAAATGCAAAAAATGCAAAAGAAAATGGCTCAAGAACAAGAAAAATTAAAAGAAGAACGCATTGTAGGTACAGCTGGTGGTGGCATGGTAGCAGTTACAGTTACTGGTCATAAAGAAGTTGTAGATGTTGAAATTAAAGAAGAAGCAGTAGATCCAGATGATATTGAAATGCTACAGGATTTAGTTTTAGCAGCAACAAATGAAGCGATGAACAAAGCTGACGAATTAACTCAAGAACGTTTAGGTAAGCATACACAAGGCTTAAACATTCCGGGAATGTAATTATAGATGCATTATCCAGAACCGATATCTAAATTAATAGATAGTTTCATGAAACTGCCAGGCATTGGTCCCAAGACGGCTCAACGTCTGGCATTTCATACTTTAGATATGAAAGAAGACGATGTAGTCCAATTTGCTAAAGCATTGGTAGATGTTAAACGTGAGCTTACCTATTGTAGTGTATGTGGACATATAACTGAAAACGACCCTTGCTATATTTGCGAAGATAAGCAACGTGACCGTTCAGTTATATGTGTGGTCGAAGATGATAAAGATGTTATTGCAATGGAGAAGATGAGAGAATACAAAGGTCTCTATCATGTATTGCATGGATCTATCTCCCCGATGGATGGCATTGGGCCTGAAGATATTAATATCCCAACTTTAATAGATAGATTAAAAGATGAAGAGGTTAAAGAATTAATATTGGCAATGAATCCTAATTTAGAAGGTGAATCAACAGCAATGTATATATCTAGATTAGTGAAACCTATTGGAATTAAAGTAACTAGATTAGCTCAAGGACTTTCAGTAGGTGGAGATTTAGAATATGCAGATGAAGTTACTTTATCTAAAGCAATAGCTGGAAGAACAGAAATGTAAAATAGGATCGCTATTTACAAATTGTCAGTAAATATAGCTATTAAAGTTATATTTCGATTTGTAATAGCGATTTTTTAATTTATCTTAAAAAATCGTAAATTTTTTAAAGTTTGTTATTTGAGTGAATAAAATGTTGGATATAGGGTATTACATTCCAATTTCTTCTCAAATACGAACAAAAATTTATTTAAATCTATATTTAGTTCGTTTATTAAGGTTTTATATAGATTTTTAATTATTGTTAGTGTAATTTTTACCGTTGTTAAAACGACTGAAAGCCTGTATAGTATATATTTGTTGAGCGAAACAAATCAACGAACATTAAAATACTTCAAAAATTAATAAAAAGTTGTTGACTTTAAAGTTTATAACGAGTATAATTAATTCTTGTGGTAATAAAATTGA